>JBGPMJ010000115.1:0-7666 GCA_041486935.1 Candidatus Limnocylindria bacterium
CGGGCACGGCGAACTTGTTCGGGATGAGGTAGTTGCGGGCGTAGCCGTCGGCGACTTCTTTGAGCTCGCCGCTCTTACCGAGCTTGGCGACGTCGCTGGTCAGGATGACCTTCACGCGGAGCGTTCCTCCTTCAGGATCCATGTGCGCAGCCGGCGCTCCACGCCGCTGCGCTGGACGAGGGTTCCGACACCGTCGACGAGATCGGGCAACCGCTGGAGCATCCGGCGCACCGGGCGCGGCACGAGGCGCCGCACCTGGCTCATGTCGCGTTCGAGCGCCGACCGGTCGATGCCCAGCTCCACGAGCTTCTCCTCGAGCAGCGCGTCCGGCACGCTCTCCAGGAAGAGGTCGATGGCCAGGACGGCGACGGCCAGGTCGTCGAGCGCCCCCAGCACCGGCACGAAGTCCGGCACGAGGTCGATCGGCGACGCCAGGTACCCGGCCGCCAGGCCGAGGATCGCCTTCCGGGCGGTCGGGATCCGCTCGTCGCGCAGGAGCGACCAGAGCAGCCGACCGTACATCGGCGCGCGCGACGCCAGCGGCACGAAGGCGAGGTAGTTGAGGGTCCGGAACAGGCCACGGGCCGGGCCGGCACGACGAGAGCGGGGCATCGGAGCGTGGAGTATATCGGGCGCCGACCCCAGCGCCATCCCCGGGGCTTGACAATCGAACAGGCGTTCTGTACCGTGCTCTCGAGGAAAGGAGGCGCCGCGTGACCAGACACGACGCCACCCGCAAGCAGCGCATCATCGACCACATCGCCGCCACGCTCCGGGCGCGTGGCTACCCGCCCTCCGTCCGGGAGATCGCGCAGGCCGTCGGCCTCGCCTCGACCTCGGCGGTGCACCACCACCTCGAGGCGCTCGAGCGCGAGGGTTATCTCGAGCGGGGCGCCGCGCGTTCGCGCGCCATCCGCCTCACGCCGCATGCCGCGCTGCAGTCGGGCCTCTCCAGCGAGCTCCTGCCGCAGGTGCCGCCGCAACCGAGTCACGTCCTGCCCATCGTCGGCGAGATCGCCGCCGGCGGCCCGATCGAGGCCTACCAGGACGCCAGCGAGACGCTCTCGGTGCCGGAGATCCTCGCCCCGGCCGGGGACGCGTACGTGCTCAAGGTGCGCGGCGACTCGATGATCGACGCCCACATCCAGGACGGCGACTTCGTGGTCATCCGGCCCCAGCAGACGGCCCGCAACGGCGACATCGTGGTCGCCCAGGTCGAGGAGAACGCCGTCACGCTCAAGCGCTTCTTCAAGGAGAACGGCAAGGTCCGCCTCCAGCCGGCGAACTCGCGCTACGAGCCCATGGTCTACGACGACGTGCGCATCCAGGGGAAGTTGATCGGCGTCATCCGCCGCCTCGACTGATTCCCGCCGCGTGCGACAATCGCACCCGTGACCGATACGCCATCGGACGTGGCAGGGCTCTCGCTCGAGGCCTTCACCGTGCGCCTCGCGTCGTCCGCCCCGACTCCGGGCGGAGGGAGTGCCGCGGCCGTCGCGGGCAGCCTGGCGGCGAGCCTGCTGGCGATGGTCGCCGGCCTGTCCCAGGGGCGCCCCAAGTACGCGGCCTACGAGAAGACGCTGGCGCGGGCCCTCGCGGTCGCTGCCGACGCGCGGCGCCGCTTGCTCGTCCTGGCCGACGATGACGCGCGAGCCTACGACGCGTTCTCCGCCGCGCTGAAGCTGCCCAGGGAGGCGCCCGACGAGATCGCCGCGCGCACGGCGGCGCTCCACTCCGCGGCTCGCCACGCCACGGAGGTCCCGCTCGAGATCATCCGGGCGTGCCGGCTCGTGGCCGCGGAGCTGGAGGCTCTGGCCGGCAGGAGCAACCTCAACGCGTCGAGCGACCTGACGGTCGGGACGCTGCTCGTCGAGGCCGCGGCCCGTGGGGCGGCCGCGAACGTCCTCGTGAATCTGCCGTCGGTCGGTGACCCACCGTTCGAGGGCGCCACGATAAGGGAGCTGACCGGGCACCTCGCGCTCATCGAGGACCTCGCCTCCCAGGTGCGTGAGCGCGTCGGTCGGGGCAAGCTGCGGGATCCGGAAGAGGCGTGACCGAGTCTGGCCCGAGACTTCTGCTCGGGGCGCCCATCGCGAACGAGATGCGGGCCCGCCTGAAGGTCGAGATGGCGGCCTTCCGACGCCGCCACGGCTTCGCGCCGACACTGGCCATCGTCTTCGTGGGCCGGGACGCGCCGTCGGCCGTCTACCTCCAGCAGATCCTCCGGTCCTGCCGCAATGCGGGTGCGGTGGGACGCCTGGTGCACCTGCCCGCCGGCGAGACGGCCGCGCACCTCCGCCGCGAGATCGTGCTGCTGAACGCCGATCCGCTCGTGAGCGGGATCATCGTCCAGATGCCGCTGCCCAAACGGATCCCGCTCAGCGTCGTCATCGACGCAATCGATCCGGCCAAGGACATCGACGGCCTCCACCCACGGAATTTCGGGCTGCTGGCGCTCGGCTACGAGGGCTTCCTGCCCGCCACGGCACAGGCGGCGGTGGAGATCCTGAAGCGCTCGGGCATCGCGCTCGAGGGGCGGCACGCCGTGGTC
The DNA here is from genome assembly GCA_041486935.1 of Candidatus Limnocylindria bacterium. Classification (GTDB taxonomy): domain Bacteria; phylum Chloroflexota; class Limnocylindria; order Limnocylindrales; family CSP1-4; genus CSP1-4. The sequence continues at coordinate 2,552 of JBGPMJ010000115.1, forward strand.
GTCGGGCGCAGCAACGTCGTGGGCAAGCCCGCCGCGCTGCTGCTCCTGCGCGAGCACTGCACGGTCACCGTCTGCCACTCGCGCACCGTTGACCTGGGCGCTCATACGCGCGCCGCGGACATCGTCGTCGTGGCCGCCGGCCGCCCCGGCCTGATCACCGGCACGATGCTGAAGCCGGGGGCCGTGGTCGTGGACGTGGGCATCAACATGGTGGCCGAAGGCATCGTTGGCGACGTGGATATGGCCAGCGCGTCGGCGGTCGTCTCGGCCATCTCGCCCGTGCCCGGGGGTGTCGGCCCGATCACCAACGCGATCCTGCTCCAGCACCTCCTGCGTGCCGCCCGCGACCAGGTCGAGGCCCCCCCTGACCGGCGCCTGCGCCGCGCGCCCACCCGGCACCCTGCCGGCTCCACCACCTGATCCACCCGCAGCCCGAAGATCGAGGGAGCCCGACCACCGATGGCCATGCCCAGCAGCCTCCAGATCGCCCAGGCCGCGACGATGCGGCCGATCGCCGAGCTCGGCGGGGAGCTGGGCCTGCTGCCCGAGGAGCTCGAGCTCTACGGCCCCTACAAGGCGAAGGTGCGGCTGGAGGTCCTGCGGCGGCTGGCGGACCGGCTGGACGGCAAGGAGATCGTCGTCACGGCCATCACGCCGACGCCGCTCGGCGAGGGCAAGACGACCACCACGATCGGGCTCGCGCAGGGCCTGAACCGGCTCGGCGTGCGCACCGCGGTGGCCATCCGCCAGCCGTCGCTGGGGCCTGTCTTCGGCATCAAGGGCGGCGCGGCCGGCGGCGGCTACAGCCAGATCGTGCCCATGGAGGACTTCAACCTCCACCTCACCGGCGACAACCACGCCGTGGGCGCCGCCCACAACCTCGCCAGCGCCTTCCTCGACAACCACCTCCACCACGGCAACGTCATGGGCATCGACGCGCAGACGATCACCTGGCCGCACGTGGTGGACATCAGCGATCGCGCGCTGCGCCACGCGATCATCGGGCTGGGCACGGCCGAGGACGGCGTGCAGCGCGAGACCGAGTGGCAGATCACCGTCGCGTCGGAGGTGATGGCCATCCTCGCCCTGGCTACCGACATCCACGATCTGCGCGCTCGGCTCGGGCGGATCGTCGTGGCGCGCACGAAGGACGACCGTCCCGTGACGCTTGACGATCTCAAGGTGGCCGGCGCGATGACCGTCCTGCTGCGTGACGCGATCAAGCCGAACCTGCTCCAGACGCTCGAGGGCGGACCCGCCTTCGTCCACGCCGGGCCGTTCGCCAACATCGCCCATGGCAACTCGTCCGTGCTGGCCGATCGGGTCGCGTTGAAGCTTGTGGACGCGGTCTGCACGGAGGCCGGCTTCGGCGCCGACATGGGCGCCCAGAAGTTCTTCGACATCAAGTGCCGGCTGGGCGGCATCCGACCTTCCGCGGCCGTCATCGTGGCCACCATCCGCGCCCTGAAGATGCACGGCGGGGTGGGGCGGATCGTGGCCGGCAAGCCGCTCGACCCGGCGCTGGAGGCCGAGGACGCGGAGGCGGTACGGCGGGGCGGGGCGAACCTGGCCAAGCAGATCGAGAACGTGCGCGCCTACGGGGTGCCCGTGGTCGTGGCCATCAACAGCTTCCCCACCGATGCCGCGTCGGAGGTGGCCGCGGTGCGCGAGGTCTCCCTGGCGGCCGGGGCACGCGACGCGGTCACGGCCACGCATTTCACCGACGGCGGCGCCGGGGCCGAGGATCTGGCCCGCGCCGTCTGGGCGGCGGCACAGGAGGGCGCGCCCGACTTCCGTTTCCTCTACCCCGACGAGGCGCCGCTGGCGGAGAAGATCGAGACCATCGCCACGCGCATCTACGGCGCCGACGGCGTCGACTTCGGGCCCGGCGTGCTCGAGCAGCTGGAGCGCATCGAGGGCATCGGCTATGGCCGCCTGCCCATCTGCATGGCCAAGACCCACCTCTCGTTGAGCCACGATCCCGCGCGCAAGGGCCGCCCGAGCGGGTTCCGGGTGCCGGTGCGAGAAGCGCGCCTCTTCGCCGGGGCCGGTTTCGTGACCGCCTACTGCGGCGACATGCGCACGATGCCCGGCCTCCCCTCACGCCCGGCAGGCGAGGGCGTGGACATCGACGCCGATGGCAACGTGGTGGGGTTGTTCTGAAGGCTGATGGGTTTTCGTGGCGCTCTTGTCAGAATTCATCGACATGCGTACGATGCGCGGGACCGAGCGATCGGCGCCCGAACAGCCAGCACCCGCTCCGGGAGGAGTCCGAACCCGATGTTGAACGCCGAGCCCCAGCCGCTCCCCACGGCGCCGGCCCCCACGCCCTCCGCCGAGACGCTCGTCCGCATCACGGACGCGGCCGCTGGCAAGCTCCGCGAGCTGACCGTGGCGGAGGCGAACCCGAACATCGGGCTGCGCGTCTATGTCTACAGCGGCGGCTGCTCCGGCTTCCGCTACGGGATGATGCTCGAGGACCAGCCGACCTCCGAGGACGTTTCGGTCGAGAACAACGGCGTGAAGGTCTACGTCGACGCCGCGAGCACGCAGTATCTCAGCGGCTCCGAGATCGACTACGTGGACACGCTCATGGGCGCCGGCTTCACGGTCAACAACCCGAACGCCGTCTCGGCCTGTGGTTGCGGCAGCAGCTTCCGCACCGCCGACTCGGGCGGCAGCCCCGGTGGCTGCAGCCACTGATCCCGTGGTGGTCGGCCCCACGCCGGGCCCGCCGTCCGTCGAGCCGTCGGAGTCGATCCGGCGGCTCTTCGATTCCCGGCGGCTTCGCCTCGGTCGCGGCCGCGCCCTGCGCGACGGACTCATCGTCGGCGGCCTCTTCTTCCTCGGCTACGTGTTCGTCGTCCTGGCACCCCAGGTGCAGACCTTCGGGTTCGACGCTCGTGCCTACTGGGGCTTCCCACGCCCGGACCCGTACGTCTCGGGCGAGGCGGTGAACGGCGTCGGCGTCTACCGCTACTCGCCGGTCTTCCTGCCGCTGCTGGCGGCACTGAGCCAGCTCCCGTGGTGGCAGTTCCTCTGGCTGTGGACGGCGCTGCTCGCGGGCACGGCGTGGTGGCTGGGAGGTCGCTGGCCGTTCCTCGTCTTCGCCTTCCCACCGGTCGCCCTCGAGCTGTACCACGGCAACATCCACCTGCTGCTCGCGGCGGCGATCGTGCTCGGCTTCCGCTACCCGGCGGCCTGGGCATTCGTGCTGCTCACCAAGGTGACGCCGGGGATCGGCCTGCTCTGGTTCGCCGTGCGCCGAGAATGGCGGGCCCTGGCGACCGCGCTCGCGGTGACCGGCGCGCTGGTCGCCGTCTCCGTCGTGGCGGCACCGGGCCTGTGGCGGGATTGGATCGACTCACTTGTTTCATCGTCCGCGTCTCAGGGTCCGAACCACGTGGCCATCCCGCTGCTGATGCGGCTGCCGGTCGCGGCACTCGTCGTCGCCTGGGGTGCGCTGACCGACCGGCGCTGGACGGTGCCCGTGGCGGCGACCCTCGCGCTGCCGACGATCTGGTTCCACGGCTTGGCCCTGCTCGTGGCGGTGGTGCCCCTGGCCTGGCCGCGGCGCCCCCGATCCGCGGCCGCGGCCGCGACCCCAGGCTAGCCCACTACACTGGCTGCGACCGATGGACCTGCCGCTCTTCCCGCTCCACACGGTCCTCTGCCCCGGCGTCGCGCTTCCGCTTCATGTCTTCGAGGAGCGCTACCGCGTGATGGTCGGGCGCTGCATCGACCGCGGGGAGCCGTTCGGCGTGGTGCTCATCCGGCAGGGCCGCGAGGTGGGGCCGCTCGACGGCCGCATCGCCCGGGTGGGCACGACCGCGCTCATCCGCGAGGCCGGGCGCTACCCGGATGGCCGTTACGATCTGATGACCGTGGGCGGCCGCCGGTTCCACATCGATGACGTGGAGACCGGACTCGAGCCGTACCTCACGGCCGACGTGAGCTACCTCGACGAACCGATCGGCGATGCGCTGACCGCGCGCGGACTGTCCGAGCGGGTGAGCCAGCGCTTCCTGCGCTACCTCGAGCTGCTGCAGCCGGCGCTCGATGACGACGACGGCCCCGAGATCGAGATCCTCGTGGATGACGAGTCTCAAGCCGAACGCTCCGAAGGCTCGGGGGCTGCGGGCCGTCCAGCGCACGACGAGGTCGCGGCCGGCACCGACGCCGACCGCCGCGAGCTGCTCATGGCCGCCGCCCGGCGCCTCGTCACCCCCGAAGACCCGACGGCTCTTTCCTACGTGCTGGCGGGGCTCGTCTTCGTGGAGCTGCCGGCGCGCCAGGGTCTCCTCGAGGCCACGGACACCGAGGCGCGGCTGCGCCGCCTCGACGACCTCCTGAGCCGCGAGATCCGCCTCCTCGACCGGCATCTGAAGCCGCTCGTCGTGGACGCCCGTGGCGCGGAGTCGCGGCGCAATTGAGGGCGTCGTGCCGAGGCCCGCGCCGGTCGCGGCCCGCCACCGGGACCGCGACCTTGGCGGTTGCTCACCCGGCGTTCAAAGGGACGAACGGCGCGCGATCCTCGACCCGCGAGCCTCGGGCTGAATGGCCCCGTTCGCCGGACTGCTCACCCGGTGCTCGAACGAGCGGAGGAAGGGGCGTCGGCGGCCGCTTTCAGCTTCTGCCCGCGCCGGTCGCGGTGGTTCCTTCGTCCGGTTGAACACCCCGTGCCCAACCCTCCCCGAGCTACCGGCCGATCGAGCCCCCGGCGGCTACTCGGAGAAGCGCTCTTCCTTCCACGGGTCGGCGGAGTTGTTGTAGCCGTAGCGCTCCCAGAAGCCGAGCTGATCCTCGGCGATGAACTCGAGGCCGCGAATCCACTTGGCGCTCTTCCAGAAGTAGCGCTTGGGCACGAAGAGGCGTAGCGGCCAGCCGTGCTCGGCCTCCAGCGGCCTGCCGTCGAAGGTGTCGGCCAGCAGGACGTCGTCGTCGTCGAGGACTTCGAGCGGCAGGTTCGTGGTGTAGCCCTGCTCGCAGTGGGCGACCACGAACTTCGCCGTCGGCTTCAGCTGCGCCAGCTCGACGATATGCCGGATCGGGACGCCCTCGAAATCGGTGTCGAGCTTGGTCCAGCGCGTGACGCAGTGGATGTCCGTATGGATC
>JBGPMJ010000116.1:0-7573 GCA_041486935.1 Candidatus Limnocylindria bacterium
CATGTAGCTGCGCGCGAGGTCGGACAACCCGTACTTGTTGTCCCCGTCGGCGAAGGCGTTGCGCTGCTCGGCCAAGCTGTACAGGCTCTGGTGCGTGTGCATGCCCGAGCCGTTGATGCCGAAGATCGGCTTGGGCATGAACGTGGCGTACAGGCCGTGCAGGTTGGCGATCGCCTTGAGGGTGAACTTGAAGGTGACCGCGTTGTCCGCGGTGGTGAGCCCGTCGTCGTACTCGAAGTCGATCTCGTGCTGACCGGCGGCCACCTCGTGATGGGCCGCCTCGACGCGGATGCCGAAGGCTTCGAGCGCGTTGACCATGTCCTGGCGGACTTCCTGCGCCAGGTCGGTGGAGAAGTCGAAGTAGCCCGCCTGATCGTGCGGCAGCGGCGCGACACGCCCGTCCTCGTCACGGCGGAAGAGGAAGAACTCGAGCTCGGGGCCGGTGTTCCACTTATAGCCGAGCTTGGCCGCGCGCTCCAGCTGGCGCTTGAGGACGAAGCGCGGATCGCCCGCGAACGGTTCGCCACTGGGGGTCATGACGTCGCAGATGACGCGCGCCGTGCCCCGGCTGCCGAGCGGGCCGGCGCCCAGCGTGCCGTGGCCGGGTTGCCAGGGGATCTCCGCGAAGGTGGCCATGTCCGGCCGCAGCCACTGGTCGCTCTCGGCGATGCGGGTGAAGCCCTCGATGGAGCTGCCGTCGAACCAGGTGCCGTGCTCCACGGAGCCGGCGAGCTGGTGCAGCGGGATCGTCACGCTCTTGACGATGCCCAGGATGTCCGTGAACTGGAGCTGGACGAAGCGGATGTTGTGCTCTTTCGCCGCCTCGATCTTCGAGAGCGCGTCCATGGCCCGCAACTCGATCGTCAACGCCGTCCTCCTTGACCGGATGACCGGTCCGACGCCCGATACTAGGGCGTCCCGCACGATTGGCGGCCATCGTACCCCATGACCGACCGAACAGGGCGGCCTCGAAGCCCCAGGTTCAGCCCTCCTCTTGGGCGCTTTGCACAAGCCTGGCAGCGAGGGCGAGGACGAAGCGGAGCTCGGGGTCGTCGAGGCGCCAGCCGCCGAGGGCCTCGATGCGCGCCACGCGGTAGGCCAGCGTGTTGCGGTGGATGCCCAGCGCGGCCGCGGCCTCCGTCAGGCCGGGTCGCTCGAGGACGGCCCGCAGCGTGGACAGGCGCTCGGCCTGCGCCTCGGGTCGACCGACCAGGATCGGCGCCAGCAGCGCGCGCGCGTGTCGCACGCCGTCGGGCAGGTTGTGCAGGCTGCCGAGCAGCCGGTAGGACGGCAGGCGGTCGGCGCGGACGACGAGCCCGCCGGCGGCGCCCAGGGGGAGGTTCGCGGCGGCCTCGAGCGTCGCGCGCGCCTCCTCCTCGGCCAGCGGCCGATCCTCCGGGCGGTCGAACGGCCGCGAGACGGCGACGGGCCGCCCGGCGGTTTCGGCAACGCGGGAGGCGGCGGTCAAGCCGAGCGGATCCGCCGCTCCCGCCGCGGCGACGACGCGCAGCTCGAGGCTGCCCGCGTCGCCCCGCAGGCGGAGGCGCCGTGCCGGCGCGAGTCGGGCCACGCGCTCACGAAGGCGTTCGCGCTCGTCGAGCGTCGTCTCGGTGCCGGCGACGAGCTGGCGCGCCATGAGCACCACCCACGGCGGGCCGTCACCGGGCATGGCGTCGGCCCGACGGCGGGCCTCGGTCGGTCGGCGCCCGGCCTGGTCCCGGGCCAGTTCCAGGGCGAGCAAGGCCGCCACGCGCTCGCCGGCCAGCCGCTCCAGCTCCGTGGCGGGTGGCGCGCCCAGCACGACCAGCGCACCGGACGCTTCGGCCGCGGGGCCGGGAAGCGGCGTGCGCAGGGCGACGTGCCGGCGGTTGGCGAGGTAGCCCGCGGCGTCGGCGGCCGCGCTCGGGACTCCGGCCGGGGCGTGGACCGCGACCGCCTGCCCGTGGGCGCCCTCGATGGCCACCGCCCGCCCGAGGAACGTGGCGATGACCGCGGCATGGGCGGCCAGGTCGCGGCCCTCGAGGGCCAGCGCGGCGAGCCGGTCCTCGAGGTCGGCCGCGCGGCGTTCGAGCTCTGCGCGCGCGTTCACGAGGTAGCCGATGACCGAGCGCTCCACCTGCGCAGGGTCGGGGCCGGCGAGCCGCCAGGCCGGCAGCCCGATCACTCCGGCGCGCTCAAGGGCGGCCGCGGCGATCGGGTCGGCGTCGCCCTCCCCGACCAGCAGGGCGCCGGCGGCCCCGGCCCGATCGAGGGCATCCACGATCGCCCCCGGCTCCAGGCCGCCGGCCGCCAGCGAACGCAGGGCCGTCTCGGGCAGGATGGCCAGGTCGCCCTGATCGAGGGCGTCGAAGGCGGGCACGCGCGCTTTCAGGACGCGCACCCAGGCCACGTCTCGCGAGGCGGTGGCCGGGCCGGCCGCGGCGCCACCGGTGGCGGTCGGGAAGACGGCGCGGCGCAGCGCTTCGAGATCAGGCATCGTCGCGCCAGCGTACGCCAGCCGGCGCTCGGGTCGTCAGGCGGTGGTGGCGGGCTCAGCGATCGCCGAGACGGCGCTGGCGCTGGGAGCCCGCGCAGCCTGGCTGTCGACGGCCTTGTCGAGACGCTCGAGGAAGGGCCGAGCACCCAGACGGAGGAGGATCTCGCGGGCCTCGTCGATGAGCGGACGGACATCGGGGTCGTCGGGCGGAAGGGTCAAGGCGGCGTCGATGCCGATGAGTGCGAGATCGAAGACGACGCCCAGGTCACGGGCCGCCTTGGCGGCGGCCCGGAAGCCGGCCGTAGCTTCGGCGCGACGCCCTTCGAGACCGCTGATCCCCGCCTCGATCGCGGTTCGGCCGATCAGCACGGCAGGACCATGCTGACCGGTCGCCACGACGCCCGCCAATGCCTCGCGCGCGCGGTCGGCATCGTGGGCCCACAGCGCCGCCCGACCGGCGAGGTTCAGGGAGTTCGGGGCGTTGAGGGCACTATGCCGGGCGCCCTTACGCGCCGCCGCCCAGGCATCGTCGAGCCGACCCTGTGCCAGTGCGGCCCACGCCCGCGCTCGCTCCGTCTCGCTGATGATCAGCGCGTCCGTCTCGGCGCTGGTGATGCGGTCGAGCTCGTCGGCCAGGTCCGCGATCGGCCGGCCACTGACCGCGGCCATGACGACGGCGTTCTGGAGCGCCTCGGAACGATCCACGGGTTCGAGGTCCATGGTGAGCACCTGGAGGCTCTCGGCGTCCGCCCACGGCCACTCGCCGATGTGCAGGGCCGTCTCGATCGCCGAGGCCACAAGGGTGACGGTGAAGCCACGGTTGCCGGCTCGGCGGCTCATCTCGATGCCTTCGTTGGCCACCGCGAAGCCGGTGCGTGGATCGAGCGAGATGAACATGGAGCTCAGGTTGACCCGGGCGCGGAGGCCCGTCAGCAGCTGTCCCAGGGCGTCGGCGAGGTCGCAGCCGGCACGCAGCAGCGCCATGCCTTCGTGGGTCCGGCCCATCACGGCCAGTGCGGAGCCCCTGGTGACGAGCAGGTCGGAGACGATCCCCGCCAGATCGAGGCGCTCGGCCTGCTCGAGGGCCGCATCGGCCGCCTGGATCGCCCGCGGGAGTTCCTCGTGGAGGTAGTACGCCCGCGCCACCTGGGCAGCCAGGGCGACGTGATCCGGCGTCCCGGCCAGGTCGGCGAATTCGGCGGCGGCGGGCTCGAGGAGCTCGAGCGCTTCGGTGATCGCGAAGGAGACGAGCCTCGCCTGGGCCGCGGCCGTGACGGCGCGCATGGTCGCGGGGCGATCGGCCGCCGTTCGTCGCAGGGTGATCGCGCGCAGGTACAGCTGATCCGCCTCCTCATACCGTCCGGAGTAGCTGGCGGCCGAACCCGCCCGCTCGAGGAGATCCGCCTCTTCGACGGGATCGATGGTCACCGTGAGGGCCTGCTCGAGGAACGTGACCGCCTGGTCGTTCGAGCCGAGTGCGGCGGCACGCTCGGCGGCGCCGCGCAGAGCCAGGCGCGCCTGGGCGGCCACGGCTTCACCCTCGGCGCCTTCAGGAGCCGCACGGTACGCGGCCAGGTAGTGGGCCGCGAGTGCGCCGGCCAGCTCATCCTCGCCGATACCCTCGAAGTAGCGCGCCGCGGCGAGATGCCGCGAGCGCCGGTCTCGCTTGGCCAGCGTTCCGTAGGCGACCTCTCGGATGAGCCCCTGCACGAAGGTGTACTGGCCGCGCTCCGGCGAGCGTGGATCGGCGTCGAGGTGAAGAAGCTCCCGCCGCACGAGGGCGCGCAGGCGCGGCTCGAGCCCTTCGGCATCCGCGCCGCTCACAGCCGCCAGCGCCGAGACCGCGAAGCTCTGGCCCAGCACCGAGGCGTCCTGCAGGAGGGTCCTGTCGCCCGGTTCGAGGGCGTCAAGGCGGGCCGCGATCAGGGCCTGGAGCGTCTCGGGCACGGCCAGCGAGGTGAGGTCGCCGGTGGGCTGGTAGGCGCCATCGACGACACTCAGTCGGCCATCCGCCACCAGCATGCGCACCGTCTCCACGGCGTACAGCGGGACGCCGTCGGCGCGCTCCACGATGGTGAGCAGTGCGGCCTCGGGGAGCCCGGGGACTAGACCGGCGAGGAGGTCACGCATGGCCGGCTCGGGCAGCGGCTCGAGGCTGATGGCCACGAAGTTGCGCCGGCCCGCCCCCCATTCTGGCCGTCGCTCGAGCAGCTCTGGGCGGGCCAGCGTGACGATGTAGATCGGTGCGCCCTTGGACCATTCGAGCACGTGGTCGATGAAGTCGAGCAGCCCCGCGTCGGCCCACTGGAGATCTTCGAACACGAGGGCCACCGTGCCCCGGGCGGCGACCCGCTCGAAGAACGTCCTCCATGCGGCGAACAGCTCCTCACGGGCGCCGACCGGCGTGTCACCGATGCCCAGCAGCGCCAGGAGGCGCGGCTCTATCCAGCGCCGCTCGTCGGCATCGGGGACGTATTCGGCGAGGGTGGCCGCGATCCGCTCGCGGGTCGTCGTCTCATCGTCGGTTTCGGCCAGCTGAGCCCGCCGCCGGACCATCTCGCCCAGCGCCCAGAACGTGATGCCGTCGCCGTAGGCCGGCGAGCGGCCCTCGTGCCAGAAGACGTCATCGATGAGCCCGTCGATGTACTTCAGGAACTCCCAGGCCAGTCGCGACTTGCCGATGCCGCCCTGGCCGGTGATCGAGACGAGGCGTGCGCGCTTCTCGCGGCCGGTAGCGTGGAAGAGGTCCTTGAGCAGGCGCAGCTCGTCGTCGCGGCCCACGAAGGGTGCCTCGAGCGTGTCTGCGCGACCGCGTCCGCCGCGCTCGGCGACCACGCGCAGCGCCCGCCACGCGGGCACCGGAGCCGTCTTGCCTTTGAGGAGCTGCTCGCCGGCCTCCTCGAAGGCGATCGCCGCCGCCGCGGCCCGTTGCGTGGACTCACCCACCAGTACGGTGCCCGGAGCCGCGACAGACTGCAGCCGGCTGGCGGTGTTGACGAGGTCCCCTGCGACCATCCCCTGGCCGACGGCGCCGATCGTCACCGCGGCCTCGCCGGTGATCACGCCGGCGCGCGCGTCGATGGCCTCGCCGAGCGTGCGCACGGCGTCCACGAGCTCGAGTGCTGCGCGAACGGCCCGCTCGGCATCGTCCTCGCGCGCGGTGGGTGCGCCCCAGACGGCCATGACTGCGTCGCCGATGAACTTCTCGACCACGCCACCGTAGCGGTCGACGACGTCGCGTGACAGGTCGAAGTAGCGGGTCAGCAGCTCACGAGTCTCCTCGGGGTCTCGGTCCTGAGCGAGGGTCGTGAAGCCGACGAGGTCGGCGAAGAGGACCGAGACGAGGCGCCGCTCGGCGGCATGGGAGCCCGGGGCTGCCGCTGCCGGGCCGGTGCCTGCCGGGGCTCCCGCAACGGGCGCTGACACCTCCAGGGAGGAGCCGCACTCACCGCAGAAGCGAACGCCCGGCGTGTTGCCCGTACCGCAGCTGGGGCAGACGGTGAGCAGCCGCGCGCCGCAGCTGCCACAGAACTTGCGGCCCGCCTCGTTCTCCGTTGCGCAGGACCCACAGCGCACCAGCGATCGACCCTCACAGCATGGGACTAGGGCTGCGAGCGTAGCGGAAATGTGCTACTGGGGGAATGGCGCGCCGGCGCTCCACGCAGCCTCGTCGGCTGCCCTTCGCCCGCGTCGTTTCGTCGGCCTGTGCGACGCTCGTTCGGCCGGCACGCGACCTGGCAGCCGCCGTGTCAGTACTACCGTCGCCGTGACGTCTACCCGATGCGGCCCATCAGCCGGTGGATCCCGGGTCGGCGCCGCCCGCGCGCTTCCCCGCGCTGCCGCCGGGAGTTTCCACTTCAAGTGAACAGGATGGGCCGATTCGTTCGGTAGCGCCCGGTCCTGACCGCCGGACGGCCCGCATCGCGAGGCGGGCCACAGGCCGCCACGCTCGCGAAGCACGCATCGCCGCCCCGATCCGGGGGCGCGCACCATCCGATGAGCGGGAGCCGGCCTCTTTGTTCACTTCACGTGAAAAGGGCCGTCGCGGCCGCGGACCGGCGGCGAACCCGCGCACGCAACTACTCCACCAGGCGCGCCACCGGCACGGCCACACCCTCGAGCGCGAGCAGGTCGCGCTTCACGTCGAGCGCTTCGAGGTCGGGCATCGTCGCGCCAGCGTACCCGACGGTTCAGCCGGACCGCTGCTCCGGATGGCGGCCGGTCACCCGCGCCAGGTCATCGAGCATCTGCCCGAACTCCCGCCTCGCATCGACGTAGCGGTCGGCGAGCATGGCCACCTCGAGCCGGCCGCCGACGATCCGCGCCCAGACGCGGCGGCGCGGGAAGTAGAAGGTGAGCACGATGCCGCTGATGAGGCTCAGGTAGGCCAGCCAGATGATCGGCTGGCCGGGGTCCCGCTTGGCCACGATCCCGGTGAAGGCGCCGGCCTTCGTCCAGCGCATGGCGTAGCCCGCCGTGCGGGCCGGGTCGCTCACCGAGCCCAGGGCGACCTGGTCGGCGAAGATCGGCACGAGGTTCCCGTCGCCATCGATCGTGCCGTCCGTGCCCACCAGGGTCAGGCGCCCGGCGCCCGTGGCGTCGCGGTCGAGGATCACGAAGACACCGTAGGGCGACCCGGGGAGGGACAGGAGGCCCTGCGGCTTGCCCAGGATCTGGCCATCCATGAGCACCGGCGCGTGCCACACCAGCCGGCCGGTCGGATCGCGGACCTCGAGCGTCTCGGCGGCGCCGAACGTGTTCTGGTGGAAGACGAAGCCGTCGACCTCAAGCGGGTCGTTGACGCGGATCGTCTTGCGCGCCACCTCGCGACCGTCGCGGTAAACGGCGAGATCGGTGCGGAAGTCGGCGAACGAGCCGTCAGGGCGACGCGGCGCCTCGAAGCCGATGTTCTTCACGAGCAGGTTTCCCAGCGTGCCGACCGGCTGCACCGGCGCTGTCTGCCCCTCCCCGACGAAGAGCACGGTCTCGTACCCCAACGCCCCGGTCACCCCGCCGCCGATGAGGAAGAGGATCAGGCCCAGGTGGGTGAAGAGCGTGGCCATCTTGAGGTACTGGTTGCGGTCGCCGTAGAGATGC
>JBGPMJ010000117.1:0-7564 GCA_041486935.1 Candidatus Limnocylindria bacterium
CTCCTGCTGGACGAGCCGACGACGGGGCTCGACCCCCGTTCCAAGCTCGACGTGCAGACCTTCATCGAGGAGCTCCGATCGACGCACGACGCGACGATCGTGCTCACCACGCACGACATGGACGAGGCCGACCGCCTCTGCGACCACCTCGCGATCCTCGACCGGGGACGCGTCGTGGCCGAGGGCACGCCAGCCGAGCTGAAGGCCCGGGTCGCCGACGAGCTGGGCCTGCCTCCGACGCTCCAGAGCGTCTTCATGACCTTCACCGGCCGCTCCCTCGACGACGACGTCGAGGAGGTCGAGCCGGACGACGACTGACCGAAAGGAGCCGGACCGTGTTCGTACCCGACGACCGCCTGGTGCGGCGCCTCCACGAGCGCCGCATCCTCGAGCTGCGGCGGGCCGCGGAGGCCCGTCGCCACCTCACCCACCAGGCCCGGAGCCGACCGCAGCCGTCTCTCCGGCGGCGTCTCGGCCACTCGATGGTCCGGCTCGGGTCGCGCCTCGCGGCCGACCCGAGCTGACCGCATGGGAGACCCGACATGAGCGCCATGGGCCGCGAGCTGAAGGCGAGCTACGCCTTCGTCGAACGGAACTTCAATCTCACCAAGCGGTACTGGGGCTGGGAGGCCGCGTTCCTCGTCTACGCCCTGGCCGGAGCACTCTCGATCACGCTCATCGGCAAGGAGCAGGGCGACGCTCGCTTGATCCTGTCGCTGATGATCGGCGCCATCTTCTGGAACTACCTCTCGGTCGTCTTCAGCTTCATCGCCGAGACGATCGCCTGGGAGCGCTGGGAGGGCACGCTCGAGTACACCATGATGGCGCCCGTTCGGCGCACCTCCCAGCTCCTGGGCTCGACGGTGTACGCCATCCTCTACGGGCTGGTGAGCACGGCGGTCATCCTGGCCGTCCTGGTCGGCTTCTTCGGGCTCGACCTGTCGCACGCCGACTTCCTCACGGCCGCGGTCTTCATGGCCGTCGGCTCGCTCTCGTTCGTGGGCATCGGCATGATGGCGGCCGTGCTTCCGCTGCTCTACGTCGAACGTGGCGCGCAGATGACCTTCGTCCTGCAGTCGCTGCTGCTGCTCGTCAGCGGCGTCTACTACTCGGTGGAGATCCTGCCCGACTGGATGCAGGTCCTGGCCCGCTTCTCGCCGGCCACTTACATCCTCGACGGCGTGCGCCGGGGGCTCATCGACGGCACGCCGGTCACATCGCTCGTCGGCGACATCTGGCCGCTGCTGGTCATGGCCGTCGTGTTCATCCCGCTGGGCGTGCGCGTCTTCGGCCTGGCCGAGCGCTATGCGAAGCGGACGGGCAAGCTCAAGCGAGTCGGGTGAGGGCCGTGGACGTCGATGCCCTGGTCCTCGCCTGCGCCGGCAACGAGGCCGCTCGCCACGCCGCGGCGCTCGACGCCGTCGGCGTGGCTCACCATGTCGACGGGAATGCCTGGTACGACGACGGTGGCGGCCCGAGCATCTATCACGACGCGGTCGTCCTGCGTCCGTCGTCCGATGCCGCCACAGTGACCGCGACCCTGGCGGGTAGCCTTGGAGCCAGGATGCCATCGGCCAGCGTCCTCGACGCCTGGGACGCCCTCGATCTGACGTCGCTCGGGTTCGAGCGCGACGACCCCCAGCCGTGGATGGTCCGCTGGCCCCGGCCGATCGAAGCCCGGCTGCGCGCCGGGTTCAGCGTCGAGCAGGTGACGAGCGTCGACGGACTCGAGCGATTCGAGGCCACGACCGTGGTCGGGTTCGGCGCCCAGCCGCCCGAGCCTGGATCCGTCTACGGTCCCGGGCTCCTCGTGGACCCGCGCCTCGCGTACTGGCTGGGGTGCCATGACGGCGTCCCCGTCACGACCGTCACGACGATCGCGGCCGCCGGCGTCGTCGGTGTCTACGACGTGACCACCCTGCCCGAGTATCGGCAGCGCGGTTTCGCGTCCGCGGCGGTGGCAACGGCGCTCCGCGAGGCCACTCTGACGGCGGGGCGCGGGCTGCCCGCCGTCCTGTCCACCGGCGCCGCGGCCGCGTCGGTCTACCGGACGCTCGGCTTCGAGGACCTCGCTGAGCTGTCCACGTGGTGGCGGGCGGGTGGCGGCGCGCGCGCATGAGCCCGTCCGACGACACCCTTCGCATCTGGGGCTGGGATGCCGGCCGCGCTCAGGCCTTCGCCCCACACGCCGCGGAGGGCCTCTCGCCGGGTCGCGTCCTGACGGCGACGTCCGGGGGCTACGTGGTCAGCGCGGCCGACGGCGAGCGCTCGGCGACGGTCGTCCCCAGCCTGCTCCGCGCCGCGACCGATGCTCGCGATCTGCCAGCGGTCGGCGACTGGGTAGCGCTGGAAGCCGGCTCCGACGACGATGGGCCGGTTCCCGGTGTCCGCATCGCCGCCATCCTCGAGCGGCGCACGGCGATCGTACGTCACGCACCCGGCGAGGGCATCGACGTGCAGGTGCTGGCGGCCAACGTCGACACCGTCTTCATCGTCATGGCCTTGACGCGCGACCTCAACCTGCGCCGCCTGGAGCGCTACCTCGGCGCGGCGTGGTCGAGTGGCGCGCTGCCGGTGGTCGTTCTCAACAAGGCCGACCTCTGTCCGGACCTTGATGCCACTCGTGGGCGCGTGGAGAAGGTGGCCATCGGCGTGTCGGTCCTCATCGTCAGCGCCGTCGACGGCACCGGCCTTGCCGACCTGCTCCCCCATCTCCCACCAGGGCGGACGGTGGCCCTGCTGGGATCATCCGGCGTGGTCATGTCGACGCTCGTCAACGTGCTCCTCGGTGAGGCTCGCCAACCGGTCCGCGAAACGCGCGCGGACGACGAGCGCGGTCGCCACACCACGACGAGCCGGGAGCTGATCCGGCTGCCCGGCGGCGCCCTGGTCCTCGACACGCCGGGCCTGCGCTCCCTCGCTCTCTGGGACGACGAGGGGATCGAGCGCGCATTCGCGGACATCGAGGCGCTGGCCGCGGCGTGTCGGTTCGACGACTGCGCCCACGATCGCGAGCCCGGCTGCGCCGTCCGGTCGGCGATCGAGGCCGGCGAGCTCCCCGGGGCGCGCCTGGCGAGCCGGCGGAAGCTGGAACGGGAGCTGCACGCCCTCGAGGGGCGCACGACGTCCGCCTCACGTGCAGCCGCCCGACGATCCGGCCGCCTCAGGAAGCTGGCCGCCGATGACGCCGCGGCCCGCAAGCGCGGGCCCGCTCGCGCCTCGGAGGACTGACTGAGGTGATGGACATCGACCGCGACACGCATCTGACGAGCTCGTGGCGCCGGAAGGCCGCGTCGTTCCTCTCGGGCGCCCGCGCCGCACCGCCGGCGCCGGCCTTTCAACGTCAAGTGAACAGCGGCTGCCTCCAGGGGCCCCGAACCGGCGTCGGTCGGGCGGAGCTGGCCGTGCCGCAGACCCCGCCGTGGGGCGGGCGCACGTGGGGCATGCGCGCCGACGCCGGCACCGCCGGCCGCGACGGGCTGCTCGAGGCTCGTGATCGCCCGAGAGTGACGGTCCTGTTCACGTCACGTGAAATCTGCCGGCCTCGGCCGGCAAGACCGGGTTGCCCGAGGTTCCGGAGCCGACGTTTGACGTGGAGGCGATCGGCCGTGGTCGGTTCAGGCGAAGAGGCGGCGCTCCCGGGCGACCAGCTCCATCCAGGGACGCTCGCGCTCGATCGTCGTGGCCGGGCCGTGGCCGGGCAGCACGCGCAGGCTCGGATCCAGGCGCGCCAGGCGCTCGATCGAGGCGACCATCGCCTCGGGCGAGCCGCCCTCGAGGTCCACGCGACCCCAGCCGCCGGCGAAGAGCGTGTCGCCGCTGAGGAGCAGCCCGGCGTCGGCGGCGAGGAGGCACACCGAGCCCTCGGTGTGCCCCGGCGTGTGCAGGACGCTGAGACGGATCTCCCCGAAACGCACGATGCCGCCCTCCGCCAGCTCGACGGCCGGGACGCTCGGCGGGATCGAGAAGGGCGCCATGGACGCCGATGGGTGCTCGAGGCCGTGGCGGTCGAGGGCATGGGCAGCGATCGCGGCGCCCGTTGCCGTCGCGACAGCCGCGTTGTCGCCGATGTGGTCCCAGTGCCGATGCGTGCTCACGATGAGCTTGAGCGTCCAGCCGCGCTCCGCGAGGCATCCCGTCAGCCACACCACGCACGGCGTCGCCGTGTCGATGGCGATCGCCTCGCGGCTGGCCTCGTCGCCGAGCACGTAGACGTTGGTGGCGACGGGCCCGGCGACGCGCTGGAGCAGCTCCATCAGGCACCCTCGCCGGACCGGTCCGCCGCCGCCGCGAAGGCGCCCCGCCGCGTCACCGGCTCCTCCGACGCCGCGGGGCCGGCGCTCGACCGGGTGGGGCCGACCGGGTGAGCGCCTGGAACTCCAGGCCATCGCGCAGCGCCTCCCGGTCCCGGATGCCGGCCAGGACCGCGGCGGCGGCAAGGCCGCCGAGCTTCGCGCGCGCCACGTCGCGGGGAAGCCGCTCTAGGCCGGCCGACGTCGTCAGGGCGATCCGCTGCATGCCGCGGCCACCGAACGAGGCCGCATAGCGCGCCGCCCACAGGGTGACCGCCTCGTCGTCGGGCTCCGCGGTCCGGCAATCGGCGACGCCGAGGATCAGGCCACGCTCGCGCGGCGCGTCGCGCGCCACGCGCCAGCCGTCCGGGCCGTGGATGAGGTCGAAGAGGTGGCTCGAGAACGGCGCGTCGTAGAGGACACGCGCGCCGGCGGCGCAGGGGTCGCCGCCGACGACGCTGAGCGAGAGATGGCCGGCCACGCCGTCGGTCAGCCGGTGCAGCGCCTCCCCGGCCAGCGTGCGCTCGGCCTCGTCGTCCGGGCCGATCGACGTCAACCCGTCCTCCTCGACCTGCACGACCTGCACCCCGGCCGAGATGAGCGAGCGCAGGACGAGGTTGCCGGCCTCCGCCGCGGCCAGCGTCGTCCGCTCGCGCGCGGCGGCGGTCCCGCCCGATGCTCTTGCCGCCGTGTACGGCCCGAGGATCCGGGCCTTGACCGGTCGCGGGCCGATGCCGCGGGCGGCGGCGAGGGCGCGGGCGCGCGCATCGGCCACCCTCCACGCGGCAAGGGGATCCGCGTCCGGGGCCGACCGCCCATCGGCGAGCATGCCGAGGTCCGCGTCGAGCTGGTCGGCCAGGGCGAGATCCAGGGCGGCCTCGTCGTCGAGGCCGTCGGGGCGTGGATAGGGGCCGAGGATGGTCGCGAACATGGTCTCCGCTTACGGTCCGCTTACGTGCGACAGGCCTCGCCCGCACCGCGCATCGTATCCTCGCCACGATGAAGACGATCCTCGTCGTCGACGACGAACGGAACATCGTCGAGCTGGTGAAGCTGTACCTGGAGAAGGACGGCTTCGCGGTCGTGGCCGCACGCGACGGCCGCGAGGCGCTCAGCCTCGCCGAACGCCACGACCCCGACCTGGTCGTGCTCGACCTCATGCTCCCCGAGCTCGATGGCTGGGAGGTCACGCGCGAGCTGCGCCGCCGCGGCGATACGCCCATCATCATGCTCACCGCGCGCGGCGATGACGTGGACCGCATCATCGGCCTCGAGCTGGGGGCCGACGACTACCTTGTCAAGCCGTTCAACCCTCGCGAGCTGGTGGCCCGCGTGCGCGCCATCCTGCGCCGCACCGGCGGCGCTGCTCGAGGGACCCGTCCGATCGAGCTGGGCGCGCTGCGCGTCGACCCGCGCCGTCGGGAGGCCTACGTCGGCTCGCGACGTCTCGAGCTGCGCCCGCGCGAGTTCGACCTCCTCGCTGCCCTGGCGCGGGATCCCGGTGTGGTCCTGACCCGCGACGTGCTCCTCGAGTCGGTCTGGGGCACCGACTTCCCCGGCGAAACCCGCACCGTGGACGTCCACGTGGCCGCCCTGCGCACGAAGCTCGGCCGCGACGGCCCGCCCATCGAGACCGTCCGCGGCGTCGGCTACCGGCTCGTGCCGCCGCCCCGCGAGCGACCGGCATGAGGACGCTGCGCGGCCGCGTGGCGGGGGCCTTCGCGCTCCTGGCGCTGGCGATCCTCTTCGCGCTGGGCGGCGTCCTCTTCGTCCTCCTGCGTGACCTCCACGCAGAGGCCAACAGCGCGGCGCTGTCCGACCTGGCGGTGCCCCTCGTCTCGCAGGCACGGCTGCGCATCGAACAGGGAGTTCGCCTGCGCAACGTCGTGCGCGAGCTGACGGCCCAGACCGCGGCTCGCGACATCAGCCTCTTCCTCGTGGACCAGGACGGCCGCGTGGTGGACCTGGGTGACGACCTGCCCGTGGACCACGTGGACCTCGACCCTCCGAACGTGCGGGGGACGATCGATCGTGGCACGTTCGCCGTGCCGGGCACGGGCTCGTACGTCTACGTCGCCGCCCCGTTCGGCGGCGCCCAGGCTCCGAGCGGCCCCTGGGCGCTCGTGCTCGCCCGGCCGGACGACGCGGGGCGTCGGGCGCTGGCCGACCTCGTTCGGGCCCTGTTCGTGGCGGGCCTGGTCGTCGCCGTCGTCGGCGCGCCGCTCGCCGTCTGGCTCTCCCGCTCCGTGACGCGCCCGCTCGACCGGTTGGCGGCGGCTGCGGGCAACGTCGCCAGCGGCCGGCTGCCGGGGCCGCTGCCCGAGGATGGCCCGCAGGAGGTCGCCCGGGCGAGCGCCGCCTTCAACGCCATGAGCGCCGAGGTCGGCCATGCCCGCACGACGCAGGCCGACCTCCTGGCTGGCCTGCGCCACGACCTGCGCACGCCCCTGACGGTCATCGGTGGCTTCGCCGAGGCGCTGCTCGATGGCACCGCCGACGGGCCGGACGCGGCCAGGGCCGCCCGGGCCATCGCCGACGAGACTTCGCGCCTGGAGCGGATGGTGGACGACCTGGGCGACCTCGCCGATCTCGAGGCCGGCCGGCCGCTGCGCGTCGAGCAGCTCGACGGCGCTGAGCTGGCTGCCGCGGCCGTGGAGCGCTTCGCACCGCGGGCGAGCGCGGAGGGCCAGGAGCTCAAAGCGCTGCCGGTGAAGGGCCCCCTCCCCTGCGCCGCAGACCGCAGCGCCGTCGAGCGCATCCTCGGCAACCTCGTCGCCAACGGGCTGGCCCACGCGCCGCGGCCCGGGGGGCACGTGACGGTGGAGGCGGCCGCCCTGCCCGGCGGCGAGGTTCTGCGCGCGGTGCGCGACGATGGGCCAGGCATCGCCGGCGCGAGCAGGTCCGGCCAGTCGACGCGCCCGAACCGCGCGTGGGCATCCCCCCAGGAGCGGATGGCGCCGGGCACCGTGACCGTCCACGGGCCGCGCAGCGGCATCCGGTCGCCGAGTGCGGCCCGGGCGGCGGCGAGGCTGGCCGCCGCGCCGGAGCGGCCGCTGCCGTTGAGTCCGTGGAGCGCGTGGCCGTCCCAGATCAGCCAGAAGGCATCCCCGCCGAGCCCGCAGGAGTGGGCGGCCACGACGGCCAGCGCCGCGTTCGTGGCGATCGCCGCGTCCACGGCGTTCCCGCCTGCGCGGAGCACGCCGAGGCCGGCCGCGCTGGCGAGGTGGTGCGGGCTGACGACCGCGCCGTGTCGCCCCCAGGCGGGTCGTGCA
>JBGPMJ010000118.1:0-7536 GCA_041486935.1 Candidatus Limnocylindria bacterium
CAGGGCGAGACGATCACCTTCCAGATCACGAACACCGGGCTGGCGGAGCACGAGTTCAAGGTCGGCCCGATGAAGGATGTCTTCGACGACCTGCCGAGCACGCCCGAGGTCGCGGGGATCGCCGCGGGTACGACGAAGTCGCTGACGTACAAGTTCTCCGGGACTGGACCATACGCCATTGCCTGTCATGCGCCGGGTCACTTCGAGAACGGGATGTTTGGCTTCGTGAACGTCATCCCGACGAGCCCGTGGCTCGGAACCCCCAAGCACCCGCGGATGATCGTCATCCGCATGGACGACAACCTCGAGTTCGTGCCGAGCGAGGCCTCTGCCACGCCGGGCGAGACGATCCTCTTCGCCCTTCCGAATGTCGGGTCGGCCCTGACCCACGAGTTCCAGGTCGGGCCGGCCGACCGGGTCGCTCTGGATCAAGCTGACGGCCAGATCGTCGTCGAGGTCGACAAGATCGAGCCGCATCACGTCGACTACCTCACGTACACGTTCGGCGGCGTGGGTCCGTACGCGTTCGCGTGCCACGAGCCCGGCCATTACCAGGCCGGCATGAAGGGCATCATCGACCTCACCCCATAGGGCAAGCCGACCAGAGCAATCTAGCGCAGCAGCCAGTTCAAGACCGCTGCCATCAACCACTCGGCCACCTCTCCGCGGCAGAGGTTAGTAGCGCGTCCGGGCCGTTCCCGGCCGCCGCTCAGCGCTCCTGGATGACGACGGTGGCGGCGAGGAGGTCGTGCCAGCCGCGGCGGCGCCGGTCGATCAGGATCCAGGCGAAGCCGAGGAAGAAGCCGAGGACATCGATCGAGTATCCGACGAGCCGCACGAGGGCGGGTATCGGCCCCACGCGTCCGCCGTCGCGCTCCCGGACGACGCGCAGCCCGAGGGCGCGCATGCCCGGCGTCCAGCCCGTCGCGGCCCAGAAGAGCGGGAAGTAGAGGGTGCTGGCGATCGAGGCGCCCATGGCGCCGAAGAGGTTGAGGGGACCTTCGTCCACGCGGCCGGAAGTGGCGGCGAAGACGACCGCCATGAGCGCCGCAGTCACCAGGGTCATCAGGAAGATGTCGATGACCCAGGCGGCGAGTCGCGCGCCGTGGCCCGCGTAACGGAACGACGGAGCTGCCGCGTCGGCGGCCTGGTCGGCGATCATGCCGTGATGACGTCTCTCCCGAGCTGCGCCTGGAGAGCCTCGGGCACCTCCAGGGAGCCATCCGCGCGCTGGTAGACCTCGAGGATGGCAGCCACCGTGCGGGCCAGCGCAAGCCCGGAGCCGTTGAGCGTGTGCAGGATCTCCGGCTTGGCGCCCGGCTCGGGCCGCCAGCGGATGTTCATGCGTCGGGCCTGGTAGTCGCGGTAGTTCGATATCGAGCTGACCTCCAGCCAGCGCTCGACGCCGGGCGCCCAGACCTCGAGGTCGTACTTCTTGGCCTGCACGAAGCCCAGGTCGCCGGTGGCCATGAGCTTGACCCGGTAGGGCAGCCCGAGCCGCTGCAGCACGACCTCCGCGCGGGCGGTCAGCCACTCCAGGGTCTCGTTGGAGTCGGCCGGGCGCTCGAAGCAGACCATCTCCACCTTGTCGAACTGGTGGACGCGCAGGATGCCCCGGGTGTCCTTGCCGGCGGCACCGGCCTCGCGCCGGAAGCAGGGCGAGTAGGCCACGTAACGGATGGGCAGCGCGTCTGCCTCGACGATCTCGTCGCGGTGGATGTTCGTGACCGGCACCTCGGCCGTCGGCACGAGGTACAGCTCGTCGCGGGTGACGACGTACATCTGATCTTCCTTGTCCGGGATCTGCCCCGTGCCGCGCGCCGAGGCCGCGTTCACCAGGGCCGGCGGCCAGATCTCGATCATGCCGTGCTCGCGGGTGTGGATCCCGATCATGAAGTCGATCAGCGCGCGCTGGAGCGCGGCGCCCGGGCCGCGGTAGATGGGGAAGCCCGAGCCGGTGACCTTGGCGCCGGCGGCGAGGGCGAGCATGCCCAGCGCCTCGCCGGCCTCCCAGTGGGGGCGCACCGCGCTGCCGTCGGGGCGGACGTGGGGAGCCGGCTCGCCCCAGGCCCGCACGATGACGCTGTCCGCCTCGCCGCCGACCGGCACGTCCGGGTCGGCCGGGTTGGGGATGCGCAGCATGAGCTCGTCGAGCTCGGTCTCGGTCGCGGCCAGCTCCGCGTCGAGGGCCTCGATGCGGGCGCCCAAGGCCGTCGAGCGCTCGCGCAGGGCGGCCGCCTCCGGGCCCCGAGGATCGGCACCGGCCTTGATCGCCTCGCCGACCTGCTTCGAGATGAGGTTCCGCTCGGACTTCAGCCCGTCGGATTCGCCCAGCAGCCGTCGTCGCCGCTCGTCGAGCACCACCGCGGCGTCGACCGGGGCGGGGTCTTCACCTTTGTCGAGCGCGCCCTGGCGCAGGCGTGCCGCGTCGTCGCGCAACCGCTGCAGCCCGACGCTCACGCCACCGCTCCTGTCGCCGCTCCCGCCTCGCGCAGACGGGCGGCCACGAAGGCGGGCTCGAGGCTGGCCAGCAACCAGCCCGCACGCGGGCCGTTGAGGCGGCCGAGGAAGGCGACGTAGAGGGCACCGAACGCGCGGGCCGAGGGCAGCTCGCGTGCCTGCGCGGTGCGGAAGATGAGGTCCTGCCAGGCATCGCCCGAAACCGGGCGCTCGGCATCGGCGCCGTCGGCCAGCGCACCGAGGAACCCGCGATGGTCGGCCTCCAGCTCCGCTGCCTCGGCCGGCAGGGCGTCCTCGCGCACCTCCACCCGATAGCGGTCGGGCGCGAACTCGGCCAGCCAGGCCCGGGCGACGGCGACGCGCTGGTCGAGGATGGCCCGCTCGGCGTCGTCGAGCGGCGAGCCCTTCTCGGCCGTCATGCGTGCCTCGAGGTCCCCGCCGGGCACCTGGACGAGCAGCGCCAGGTGGCGGAAGGGCGGCCGGAAGCGTGCCGCCTCGACGGCCGGGTCGGCCTCGCCGTCCACGAGGCTGGCCCGGAAGATGCGGTCGGGCGCCGGTGGCAGCTCGCCGCGCACCTCGCGCCCGGCGACGGCGGCGGCGATGCGGTCGAACTCATCGAAGAGGCCCGGGATGGCGTCGCCCTCGGGGTCGAACTCGATGGCTTTCCTCGGCTTGTGGCGCAGGAAGAGGAAGCGCAGCAGCTCCGGCGGCAGGATGGCGGCCATGCCATGGGCCGAGGCACCAACGGCTCGGCTCGTGCTCATCTTGCGCCCGCCGATGTTCAGGAACTCGTAGGGCACGTTGAGCGGCGGCTCGCGCTCGAAGACCTCGCGGGCCACGGCGTCGCTGCGGTCGCGCGACCCGCCGGCCGTGGCGAGGTCCTTGCCGCAGCCCTCGATGGTGATCCCGAAGTGGCTCCACTTGGCGGCCCAGTCCACGTTGAAGGGCAGCTTGGCCCGGCCGCGGAACGGCGTCACGCGTCCTGTGTGGCTGCATCCCCGCGCCCAGGTCACATAGTCGGGCTGGCAGGCGTACGCCACCGTCTCGCCGTCCCAGTCGGTGGCCAGCGTGGTGCCGATCTTGCCGCAGTTCTCGCACAGGATGGAGACCGGGAGCCAGCCGGCCGGGCGCTCGACCTTGCTGACGCGCCGGTACAGGTCGCGCACGACCTCGGCCCGGTCGAGGGCGATGCGGATGTAGGGATCCATGCGCCCGTCGGCGTAGAGGTCGCTCATCCAGTAGATCTCGGGATGGATGCCCAGGCCGGCGAAGGTGCCCATGAACAGCTGGCCGACGAAGTGGCGCGCATAGCTGGCGGCCGGGCTGCCTTCGGGTGCCGGCACGTGGGCCAGCGGCACGCCCATGTAGCGCTCGACGGCGTCGGGCGTGAGCAGTGCCTGGGCGTCCATGGGGTCGAGATCGTCGACGCCGTACAGGAAGCGCGTCGCGAGGCCTCGGTCGCGCAGCGCCCGGGCGATCGCGTCGTGCAGCACGACGCCGCGCAGGCTGCCCACGTGGACCGTGCCCGACGGCGTCTTGGAGTCGTTGACGACCTGGGGGCCGCTGACGGCCGCTGCCAGCTCGTCCGCCCAGTACATCGACCGAGCCTAGCTGATGCCGACGATCTTGAAGTCCATCTCGCCCGCCGGGGCGGCGACCTTGACCGTCTCGCCCTTGCGTCGCCCGAGCAGGGCCCGCCCGAGGGGCGATTCGTTGGAGATCCGGCCGTCGCGCGGCGCTGCCTCCGCCGAGCCGACGATGGTGTACTTCTCCTTGCCGTCGGGCGATTCGATGACGACCGTCGAGCCGATGGCGACGTGGTCGGTCGAGTGGTTCTCGTCGATGATGATGGCGTTCTTGATCAGGGCCTGGAGCGACTGGATGCGGCCCTCGACGAAGGCCTGCTCGTTCTTGGCGTCCTCGTACTCGGCGTTCTCAGTGATATCGCCGTGCGCCTTCGCCTCCTGGATCCGCGAAGCGACCTCCGAGCGCCGGACGCTGACCATCACATCGAGCTCCTCGCGGAGCTTGTCCAGGCCATCCCGAGAGAGGTAGCTGGGTTTCGAGTTCACGACAGGCTCCCCCGTCCGAGGCTCACGCCCGAAGCGGGCGGCTGGGCGTGTAAACGGACGAACCCCCGGCCCGGCGACCCATCGGCCGCGGCCAGGAGTCCGAGTGTCGGCGGATTGTAGGTGCGCCCTTGGAGAACGTCAAACGACGGAGCATCGAACGACGGTGGCACGGCGCTCCCTCGGGCCCATCCGGCGCGGGATCCATCTCTGGGGGGCATAGGCGCGCGCGCAGGCGCTCTACGGCGCGGCGCGAGGCCGTCGCTGAGCTCCGATCCATCTCTCAGGGGTAGGGCCGCGCGCCCAGTCGACCCGCCGGGGCCGCCCGAGGCGATCCGCCGTCGGCCAAAGCCGCTCCCTGGCGCCGCAGCTATGCCTGACGGCAATGGGTTCGCGGCCACGACACGGCCCCCGGCCCCTGCGGCCCCTGCGGCCCCCACGCCGAGCCCGGCCGGCGCCGCTACCCGGCCAGTGCCAGCAGCCGCTGGCGGACGCGCGTCCGCGCGGTCCGGTCGCGCAGGGCGATGAAGACCGTGTCGTCCCCGGCGATGGAGCCGACGACGTCCGGCCAGCGGGCTCGATCCAGCGCCGCCGCGAGCGCATGCGCGCTGCCCGGGATGGTGCGCACGACGAGCAGCAGGCCAGCCTCGTGGACCTCGATGGGCAAGTCTCGCAGCAGGCCGCGCAGGCGATCCTCCCCGGAGGGCTCGGCCTCGGCCAGGCGCGGCGGTAGGGCATAGCAGAGCACCCCGTCGCGGGCCTGCTTGACCAGCCCGAGCTCGGCCACATCGCGACTGATGGTGGCCTGCGTGGCCCGGAAGCCGCGGTCCCGCAGGGCGTTGGCCAGCTCCTGCTGCGTGCGGATCCTGCGGCGGACGACGAGGTCCCGAATGGCCTGCTGGCGGAGCTGCTTCATGACTTCCATGGCGTCAGGTGGCCAGGAGCAAGCCGAAGACGAGGGCAGCGAAGACGAGCCGGTAGACGATGAAGATGCCGGTCGAGTTGGTACGCAGGAAGCGCAGCAGGAAGGCCACGGCCAAAAGGCCGGAGACCGCCGCGGCGAGCATGCCCGTGAGCAGGACGGCCGGCTCGCCGACGAGGCCGCCGGCAGCGAGCAGTGAGCGCGCCTTCCACAGGCCGGCGCCGGCGATGACCGGGGTCGCCATGAGGAACGAGAAGCGGGCGGCGGCCGGGCGCTCCAGACCGAGGAAGAGCCCCGCGGCGATGGTGATGCCCGAGCGGCTGATGCCCGGGAAGAGCGCCAGAGCCTGCGCTACGCCGATGGCCAGCGCATCGCCGAAACGCAGCTGGAGCAGCCCGCGGTCCCGGCGCCCATGGCGCTCGGCAAGCCACAGGATGGCCGCGCCCGCGGCGAGGAGCAGGGCGATGAACGCCGGCCGCTCGCGGAACCAGGTGTCGAAGAAGGACTCGAGAGTGGCGCCTAGCAGCGCCGCCGGCACGACCGAGACGACGAGGAGCCAGGCCAGGCGACGTTCCGGGTCGCCGGCCAGCGAGCGATCTCGCATGCTGGCCGCGCCCGCCCGCAGCAACCGGGTGAGGTCGCTCCGGAAGTAGACGAGGAGCGCAAGGAGCGTGCCCACGTGAAGCATCACGTCGAACGCCGCTGAGTTCAGGAACGGGTCGTCCCAGCCGACGAACCGCGGCACGAGGATGAGGTGCGCCGACGACGAGATGGGCAGGAACTCGGTGAGTCCCTGCAGGACCCCGATGAGGGCCGCCTGGAGGATGGGGTCCATCGCCGGGCCGTGTCGTCGGGCGTGCGGGAGGCCCGCCCGACGTCGTCGATGCCCCTAGCGGATGAAGAGCGGCGCGAGCACGAGCGTGATCGTCGCCAGCAGCTTGACCAGCACGTGGAGCGATGGGCCCGCGGTGTCCTTGAAGGGATCGCCCACGGTATCGCCCACGACGGCGGCGGCGTGGGCGTCGCTGCCCTTGCCCAGGACGTTGCCGGCGTCGTCGGTCAGGTGCCCGGCCTCGATGTACTTCTTGGCGTTGTCCCACGCGCCGCCACCATTGTTGAGGACGGTGGCGAGCAGGACGCCGCTGATCGTGCCGACCATCAGGAGTCCGGCGATGGCCTGGTAGCCGAGTAGCAGCCCGACGATGATCGGCGTGGCCACGGCCACGGCGCCGGGCAGCACCATCTGCCGCAGGGCGGCCTGCGTGGTGATGTCCACGACCCGGGCGTAGTCGGGCCGCTGGCTGTAGTCCATGATGCCCGGCATCTCGCGGAACTGGCGGCGCACCTCGACGATGATCGCCTGCGCCGTCGTGCCCACGGCGCGGATGGCCAGGGAGCTGAAGAAGAAGGCCAGCATGGCGCCGATGAGGGCGGCGATGAAGACGCTGACGTTGGCCAGGTCCACGGCCAGCAGGAGCTGAACGCCCTCCTTGCCGGCCGCGATCTGGCGGCCGAGGATGAGGTTGACCTTGTCGATGTAGGCGTTGAAGAGCAGGAACGCGGCCAGGCTCGCCGAGGCGATGGCATAGCCCTTGGTGAGCGCCTTGGTCGTGTTGCCCACGGCGTCGAGCCGGTCGGTGATGTGCCGGGCGCCCTCCTCGGCTCGCGCGAACTGGGCGATGCCGCCCGCGTTGTCGGTGATCGGGCCGAAGGTGTCCATGGCCAGGATGTACGCCGTGGTCATGAGCATGCCCATGGTGGCCACCGCCGTGCCGAAGACGCCGCCCACGTTCTTGCCGGTGGCGTTGAGCATGCCCGCCTGCTCGCCCAGCCAGTGGCTGGCGAAGAGGGCGATGCCGATGGTGATGGCCGTGACGGCGGTCGTCTCGAAGCCGACCGCCGTGCCCGAGATGATGTTCGTGGCCGGGCCGGTCTTGCTGGCCTCGGCGATCTCCTTGACCGGGCGCCAGGCACCGGCGGTGTAGTACTGCGTGATGTAGACGAAGGCGACGCTGGTGGCCAGGCCGACCAGCCCGGCACCAAAGAACCAGACCCACGGCGCGATGCCGTTGGCGCCGACGGTGG
>JBGPMJ010000119.1:0-7524 GCA_041486935.1 Candidatus Limnocylindria bacterium
GTCTCCACCGCCCGATCCCCCGGGCGAACGCCCAACTCGCGCCGGGCATCCCGCTCGATCACCACCTGGTATCGCTCTCCCACGGTTGCCATGGCATGGAGTATGCCGACCTGCAGAATGTACGTCAATCGTCAGAACGACGTACCGACGCTCGCCACTATCTCTTCTCTCGACGAACGCAACCATCACGTACGAACGGCCACGCCGTGCTTTCGTGCAATGTTCCCGATGGCCGCTTACCGCCGGCTTACGGCGTCTGCCCTCCTGGCCCGCAGCCACCCGCTCCCCGACCCCCGACGAGGCCCGGGCGATGCTGGATCTCAAGGGACGGGCGAGCGTCGGGTTCTGACGGCGTCACATACCCACGTGCAGGCGCAGGGCCTCCTCCAGCTTGAGCATGAGCGCGTCGGGCACGACACCCAATCGAGCGCCCAGCCGCTCGACCGCGACCGACCGGATCTGCTCTGCCTGGGCCTTGGAGTCGCGCTCGAGCCCCGTCTCAGCGGCAGAAAGCAGGACCTGGAACGGGTAGATGCGCTCGACGTTCGACGTCACCGGGATGACCGTGATGACGCCCCGACCGAGTCGCCTCGCGGTCGCGTTGGCGCTGTCGTTGCTGACGATGATCGCCGGCCGGCGCTTGTTCGCCTCCGAGCCGCGCCCTGGGCTGAGGTCGACGAGGTGGATGTCACCGCGCCGCATCAGGACTCGAGCCCGTCGCCGGCCGTCGGCTCCCACCGCTCGGCCTCACCGGCTGCCGCCCATTCGTCCCACGCCGCTTCATAGGCAGTCGGCAACTCGGCCGCGCGAAGGAGGCGCACCGCTCGGTGCAGCGCCGCGGAGCGCGAGTCGAGGCCCCGCTCCCGGGCGTACTCGTCGAGGAACTCGACATCGTCGTTCGGCAGGCTGACACTGATCTTCATACCCTGATACTACCAGAGGTAAGACATCAGGTAGCAAGCCAGACCCAGGTCACGCATCAGTTCACCGTTCAGGCCGAGCGCGGATTCGAGCTGTCGCGCTGGGGTCCTCGCCGGGGGCGACCCCCGTCGGACCCCAGGTGGCATCGGGCCGACCACGACAACCTCGTGCACATGAAGCGCACCGCCGACCGCCTCTTCGGCACCGACTACCACTGGTCGATCCTCGCCGCCGGGCGCCACCAGATGAGCTTCGTGACCATGGGCGCGATCATGGGCGGCCACGTCCGCGTCGGCCTGGAGGACAGCCTCTACCTCGGCCGCGGCCGCCTCGCCCGCAGCAACGCCGAGCAGGTCGCCCGCATCCGCCGCATCCTCTCCGAGCTGTCGCTCGAGGTGGCGACCCCGGACGAGGCCCGCGCGATGCTCGATCTCAAAGGGCGGGGGAGTGTCGGGTTCTAGAGGCTGAAAGGACAGATCCGATCGCCCGAACGGCCAAGATCGACCGCCACGAGAACCTGTGTCTTAGCTCGCGCGGTAGATATGCCGCTCGTGATACCGCAGGGCGTCTCGATGAGGCGCCATCGACGGGTTGTCTGGTATCCGCACCGCAAGACCGCTCCGCAATGGCATCGCGAACGATCCGTCCGGCGATTTGATCATCGCGTCCACCAGCCTTGGAGAGGTCTGCACGCGAAGTGTCCGACCGTCGTACGCGAGAGTGAACAGCCCCTCGTCGAACAGTGTGTGGAGCGTCGGCGTCAGGGCGAGCCCGTTGGAGACTTCATCGGGGCCTTGTAAGGCCACGGGGCGAACATGCGCTGCCTCAAGGAGCTTGGTTATGCGTCCGGGACGGACGCCTTCTGCCGCAAAGCCGCTGACGGCGCACCGGTATTCGTACGCCGACATGACAGACTGTCTGAAATGTGCATCCCGCTCGATGGTCGACACGAGCCTTTCGACCCGTAATCGGTCGGCGACTTGCAGGTCTCGACTTGGAGCCGCGGCGGGGTAGAGCAGCTCAGGCGAGCGCTCGCCGCCCAAGCCCAGGTTGATGATCAACGACGCCTCGTCTTCGGGCAACGTGCGGACCGCGTTTCCAACCTGGGCTGGTGCGTTGCCGGCCAGGAACGACTCGATCGGCCGATCGCCGATCTTCCGAGGCACAACGTTGATGAAGTCCTTGTACCCCCCGAGATAGTCGACAGCCCAGAGCTGGTGACCCGCTCGATTCGTGCGGCCCGTCCGGTAAGGCGGCTGGCTGATGGTTGCCCAGCCGACATACGCCATTCGGCCCGTGCCGTCGTCTCCACGAGGCTCGTAGATCACAGCAAAGACTGCCTCGCGACGCTGGAGGGGCTCCAGCACCTTCAGGTAACGCGATGGGAATTCGTAGTGAAGAGGCGAATCGTTGTACTCGCTCCCAACGTGGTAGTCGAGGACAACGCAGTACATGCTCGCGTCCCTGACTACGCCAACGTTGGCTCGAAGAAGTCGTTGTCGACGCGTCGGAGTGTGTACGTCGCGACGGTTGAAACGCCGATCCCGAAATCAATCATGAGGTCGGCGAGCTGGCGGCCATCGATCAGGACGATGCGTTTGCCGATCGCCCGAACAAACGAGGTGGCATCGGGCGTAAACCCGGATGTCGTGATCACGACCCCTTTGGTCGCCCGATGACCATCGAGGCTGCCAGCAAACTCCCGAACCTCAGGGCCACCAACGTTCTTCTCCCAACGCTTCGCCTGGATGTAGACCACATCCAAGCCCAGGCGGTCCTCCTTGATGATGCCATCGACACCGCCGTCTCCCGTCCTACCGACGGCCTGGCCGGCATCGGCACGTGAACCGCCATAGCCCATGGCGACCAGAAGGTCAACGACGAGTCGTTCGAAGAACTCGGGCGGCGCAGCTTTGACGCGCTCCAGCAGTTCTTGGGCAAGGCTGCTGCGAAGCGATGCCGCCATGTTCTCGATGGCTTCTTCGGGAGTGACTGTGTCATCTGAGACACCGCCGACTGATGCGCCGCCGGGCTCCTTGTTCGCCGCTCCCGACTTGAACTGTTGGTATTCCGGAAAGGTCGCGAGCTTGGCGATGGTGATACTCGTTGGACGCTCGGCGAGGACCGCTTTCCCACGCTCAGTAATCCGGAAGCGCCCGCGGCCGGTCCTTTCGAGGAGGCCGGCCTTTCGCAAGTGGGTGGATGCCCAGGCGACGCGATTTGTGAACGTGGCTTGGAAGCCACTCGGCAGAAGCTGAACCCGCTCGGCGTCGGTGAGGTGAAAGTGATCCGCAAGGTCCGAGATCGTCTGCTGTAGCTGATGCTCGACCCCGTCAGCTGTGAGCTCAACGAAGGGCAGCATGACCTCTAGGAAGGTTGGGATCGCCATTTCCCCTCCGCGCCCAGGACGCCGACGTGTTCGTGTCGATGATCCCAGATCCGGCAAGTGTGTAGAGGTCCACTTGCCACGACCCACTATCCTTCCCATCCCACGGGGTGCGCGCCGGGAAGCGAGGCGCCGCGGCAGGAACGGGAGACACGCATGGCACGGTCGATGTGGCGGGGGGCGATCCAGTTCGGGCTCGTCACGATCCCCGTCAAGCTCTACCTCGCGACGGAGGCGAAGGCGGGGCTGAGCTTCAACCTGCTGCACAAGACCTGCCTGACGCGGGTCCAGCTCAAGACGTACTGCCCCACGGACGACGAGTACATCACCCGCACGGACACGCTGCGCGGCTACGAGTACGCGAAGAACCAGTACGTCGTGATCAGCGACGAGGACATGGAGTCGGTGCCGCTCAAGACGGTGCGCTCGATCGAGATCGAGCTGTTCGTCGACGCCGGCCTCGGCGACCAGCACGGGTCGCGCTTCGTGAAGTCGGCCTACTACCTGGAGCCCGAGGCGATCGGACGCAAGGCCTTCTACCTGCTCAAGCAGGTGCTGCGCGACGAGGGCCTCAGCGCCATTTGCAAGATCGTCATCAAGGACCGCGAGGTGCTCGCGGCGCTCGACCCGTACGCCAGGACGATGCTGCTCACGACCCTCCACTGGCCCGACGAGATCCGCGCCCTCGAGGACCTCGACCTGCCCGAGGAGCAGCAGGAATTCAAGCCGGCCGAGGTGGCCATGGCCAGGACCCTCGTCGGCGCGATGAAGATGGAGTTCGACCCGGCGACCTTCCACGACGACTATCGCCAGGCGCTCATG
This sequence comes from Candidatus Limnocylindria bacterium, assembly GCA_041486935.1. Classification (GTDB taxonomy): domain Bacteria; phylum Chloroflexota; class Limnocylindria; order Limnocylindrales; family CSP1-4; genus CSP1-4. The sequence continues at coordinate 4,130 of JBGPMJ010000119.1, forward strand.
GCCGTCATCGAGGCGAAGATCGATGGCCAGGAGGTCGTGCGTCCGGAGCCCACGGCCCAGGCGCCCAAGCTCGTCGACCTCATGGCCGTGCTCGAGGCCAGCGTGGCCGCGGCGAAGCAGGGGCGAGCGGCCGCATCGGTGCCCGAAGTGGCTGCCGAGGCCGAGGAGGCCCCGCCGGTGCGCGCCCGCAAGCGCAAGACCGCCTGACCGGAGCCCCCGACGAGCCCCACGCGCCCGATCGAACCCGCCCCCGGACAGCTCGACCTCGCGCTCGATCGACCCCCGACGCCCGATCGAACCCCAGCGCCGGCACGAACCCCGGCGCTTCGGCCCCTTCCGGCCCGCCTGCGCCCGATGGAGCCCGATCTCGGTACGGCGCCCTTCGACGACCCCGGCTACCGCTTCGAGCCCTGGTGGCCGGGCACCCGCGTGCTCCTGTTCGGCCGGGGCGGCGAGGTGTGGCTCCAAGTTGAGCAGCTCGCGGATCCGCTGGCGGCCTTCCCGGAGTTGCGCGGCGTCGGTGGGTTGCTCGGCGAGGACGGGGTGATCGTCGACGGGACGCTGATGGTCCTCGACGCCGACGGCCGCCCGGACGCGGACCTTCTCCGTGAGCGCCTCGCCTACCCCGAGGTGCGCAACGGGGAGGCGGCCTTCGTGGCCAGCGACCTCGCCTGGGCCGGCGGCCGGGACGTCACGCGGCGGCCCTTCGCGGAGCGGCTGGAACGGCTCCAGTCGCTGCTCCGCGAGACGGACTGGTGCATGGTCGCGCGGGGCTACGTCGGGGAGGGGCTGGCCGTGGCCGACGCGCTGGCCGCGATGGGCCTCGACGCGATGTCGGCGCGGCATCTCGGCTCTGCCTACCGGCGCGGTCCCTCGGGCGGGGCTTGGCTTCGGCTGCCCGTCGTGCCCGCTCCCGTTCCGACGCGGCGCCCGACGCTTGCGCTCATCCAGCGGCTCGGGCTGTAGGGTCGCGCCCGGTCGCCCCGCCGGATGCCCGCCGAGTGCTCGGCCGCCCGCCGCCGGGGGCCTGTTGTTCAGGAAACACCAAACGGGGCTTTTCGGCGGTCGTGAGGTCCTTTTCGGGGGGCCGGAAGGCTGCTGGAGCGGTGGCGGACCGCTCGCCGCCTCGCCGATGAGCGTGGACCCGTTCGTCGCGAAGTGCTCGAGGGCGTCTCGACGCCGCTCTGGCGCCGCCGAAGCCCGGTTTGGTGCGCCATAAACAACGCGGGCCGCCGCCCGCGTACCCGCGACCGAGCTAATCGATCAGGTAGACCACCGCGACCGTGACGACGACCTCATTCGTGCCGGTCTGGACCGGGGTCGAGGCGTCGAGTGCGGCACCGGCCCCTTTCTCGCCACCGAAGTAGACGGGGTAGGGGATGGGCGCCGAGGTCTCGCTGATCGACGACACGCCGGTGATGCGCACGCCCGCGCCCGAGGCGAGCGTCTCGGCCTTCGACTTCGCCTGGGTCATCGCCTCTGCGCGAGCTTGCCGCTCGGCCTTGGCGGGGTCCTCGACGCGGAAGGTCACGCCGTCGAGCGACGTGGCGCCAGCGGCCAGCGCGTCGTCGATGGCGTCGCCGATCTTGTCGAGGTCACGGATCGTCACGGCGACCGCGTTCGAGAGCATGTAGCCGGTCAGCTTCGGGGCCTGCCCGTTCGGCGGGTAGGTGTAGACCGGCTGGAGCGAGAGGCCGGTCGTCTGGAGGTCGGCGTCGGCGATGCCGAGCTTCTTGAGTGCGGCGATGACCCGGGTCATCGACTCCGCCGCCGCGGCGCGCGCCGCCTTCACGGTCGGCTTCGTGACGCTCACGCCGAGCCGCAGGTCGGCGATGTCGGGGCTCACCACGACCTTGCCAGTGGCGCTGACGCTGATCGTGTGCTCGGGCGGACTGGTCGGGTCGACCGCACTGATCGGTCGTGGCGCGAAGGCTGGGCTGGCGACGGCGGCGACGAGAAGGCCAGTGGCGAGGCCGATGGCCAGCCATCGGGTCCGTGCGCCGGGGATGGCGATGGTGATAGTCGAGGGCATCGGAGGACTCCGTGGGCTTGCCGGCCGACCGATCCTGGCGGCCGTGCTGGCTCACAGACGCCGATGCCCCGGCGTCGGTTTCCTCGTGGTGCGTCGCGCTACCCGAAGAACTCGTTGATCGCGGCGGTGTCGTCGGAGAAGGCCCAGCGCTCGGTGACCTGGCCGTCCTTCATGTGGTAGATCTCGGCCGTCCGATAAACCAGCGACTTGTCGCCACGAGTCGCCGTCGCCTCACCGAGGGAGATGACATGGTCGTCGTTGCCGACGACGTCGTGCGTCACCCAGTTGATGCTGGCGCCGCCACCGCTTGCCGCCATCGACTCGGCCAGGGCTGCCTTGCCGCGGACCGGTTCCGCGTGGCCGATCATGTGCCAGACCACGTCATCCGCCACATAGCTGGCGGCCACCTGCATGTCGCCACGCAGCATGGCCTCCCCCATCCGCCGTGCCGCCGTCACGTTCGGGTGCTCGGACATCGTTCGTTCCTCCCGGGCGGGCTCGATGCGCTCGTCTGGCGCTGGGACGCGGCCCGTTCCCGCAGGTCGTCAGACTACGCTCCGACGCGCCCGCTGCGACCCCCGAAGATTCGCCGGACTTATCCACATTCGCGGAGGGTGGTCGGGGGTACCGTGAAGGCCGGGACGGTACCGAGCCCATGTCGAGGCCTCCGGATCGAGCCGCTCCCGCCAGCAAGGAGGCCATAGATGGCTACGTTCGTCGTCCTCGGCAACTGGACCGCAGAGGGAGCGAAGGCCTATGCCGACGCGCCCGCTCGGGCCAGGGCCAACGTTGAAGCCGCGGCCGCCATGGGCGGTCGCATCGTCGGGACCTACTGGACGCTCGGCCAATACGACTTCGTCTCGATCATCGAGGCGCCCAGCGACGAGTCGATGACCGCGGCCGTGCTGCTCAACGGCGCCCGTGGCTTCGGCCGGACGGTGACGATGCGCGCCTTCACGACGTCCGAGTTCGAGGGCATCATCGGCCAGGCCAAGGCCGCGGGCGGCTGAGCGGCGAGTCGATCCCGCGATCCAAGGAGCGCCGCGCAACCGGCCGCTGCCAGGACACCAGCTGCCACGTTTGGACCCCCGCTCGTTGCCCGCCACGTTCAGTCGCTCGACACCTCCACCTCGCCCGATGCCTGCACCCGGACGCGACGCCACGCGGTCACGCGCGCGTACTCGTCGGGCGCCAGGACCACGACAGGCACCGCCTGGCCGTAGAGGGCCTCCGCCACGAGGGCGCCGAGTGCGATGATCGGATCGCGTTCTCCAAGGAGGATGGCGGCCGGTCCCAAGCCCGCCCGGATGATCTCCGCCAGCACGCTCGAGCTGGAGCTCGAACCGCGGCCCGCCGGCATCAC
>JBGPMJ010000120.1:0-7513 GCA_041486935.1 Candidatus Limnocylindria bacterium
GGGGCCGTCGAGTCGGGCGCCCTGGCCGAACTGGTCGAACGCTGTGCCTGGGCCAAGATCGAGGTCGTGGCCGCCGACGAGCGCGAGGCGGCCGGGCGGATCCGGCTCAACCTCGGTCATTCCATCGGCCATGCCATTGAGGCCGCGGCCGGTTACCGCGGCATCCTCCACGGGGAGGCCGTGGCGCACGGGCTGCGCGGGGCCGTAGCCGTCGGGCGCCGCCTGGGCGTGACGCCCGACGAGCGGGCGGCGCGGATCACCGGGCTCCTCGACCGGCTGGGCTTGGCCGTCGCGGCGCCCCAGGTCGAGGCCGCGGCCGTGGCCGCGCATCTGGCCGGCGACAAGAAGGTGGCCGGAGGACGGCTGCGCTGGGTGCTCCCGACCGCCGACGGCGTCGTGGTGCGTCACGACGTGCCGGCCGACGCCGTCGAGGCGGGGATCGCCGCGGCGCTCGCGGGCGCGCCCTGGAGGGCGGCTGCATGACGCGCGTTCTCGTCCTCCAGGGCCCGAACCTGAACCTGCTGGGCTCGCGCGAACCCGAGATCTACGGCCGCGAGACGCTCGACGAGCTGCACGCGCGGATCCGCGCTCGGGCGGCCGAGCTGGGGCTCGAGATCGACTTCTTCCAGTCGAACCACGAAGGCGCCCTCATCGACCGCCTGCATGCGCGCGACTTCGACGTCGCCGTCGTCAACGCCGGCGGGTTGACGCACACGAGCGTCGCCCTGCGCGACGCCCTGCTCGGGGTCCAGCGGCCGTTCGTCGAGGTCCACCTCTCCGATCCCTCGAAGCGGGAGCCGTTCCGGGGGATGAACTTCCTCAAGGACATCGCGCTCACCTCGATCGTCGGCCAGGGCGGGGCGGGCTACCTGCTCGCCCTGGAGGCCATCGCCCGCCGCCGGGAGGCGCACGATGCCTGAGGAGCGGGCCGGCGAGACGGCCGAGATGCGCCGGTTGCGCCGGCGCATCGACGACCTCGACCGGCGCATCGTGGAGCTGCTGAACGAGCGGACGCGGCTGGGCCTCGAGGTCGGCTCGGCCAAGTCCGAGGCCGGGCGCCGGGCGGTGCGGGACGGCGATCGCGAGCGCGAGGTCCTCCTGCGGGTGGCCGCGGCCAACGAGGGGCCGCTCCCCCAGGCCGAGCTGCTGGCCATCTACCGCCGACTCATCGCGGCCACGCGACGCCTCCAGGGGGCGGCGCGGCGGGACGGCGTCGCGGGCGACAAGCTCGCGGAGTGATCGACCGGGCCGTCGACCGGCTGCTGAACCGGACCGTGTCCCACGGCCCCTTTGCCGTCCGGCCGGACGTGGCCGCCTTCCACGCCGCGACGCCGGTGGTCGACCTGCTCGTGGGCACGCCGCTCTTCCGGCGCTCGTTCCTGAAGCGTCTCGGCCACGGCAACGTGGACCTGCCGCGGGCGCGGGAGGGCGGCCTGGACGTGGCCGGCTTCACCATCGCCACGCGCTTCCCGAACCTGCGGGGCACGCTCTCCGCGCCCCACTTCGTGGCGCTGGGCATCCCCGTCCGCCGCCTCGGCGACGACCTCGCTATCGCCGAGGCCTTCCTCGACCGGATCGACGGCTGGGTCGCAGCATCCGGTGGGCGGCTGGCCTGGTGGTCGCCCGGCGAGGCACTGCCCGTCCCTACTGATGACATTCGCTGCATCGCCGGGATCCAGGGCGGCCAGGTGCTGGGCGGCGACCTCCGGCGCATCGAGAGACTGCGGGCGCGGGGTGTGCGTATGCTCGCGCTCGCCCACGTCATGGACACGCCGCTGGCCGGCTCCGGCACGGGACGCAGGGCGGGCGGGCTGACCGGCTTCGGGCGGGAGGCGATCGCGGAGCTGGAGCGCTGCGGCGTGCTCGTCGACCTGGCCCATGCATCTGGGGCGGCGATCCGCGAGGCGCTACCGCTCCTGCACCGGCCGTTCGTCATCAGCCACACCGGGTTCACAGCCCTGTCCGCTGGTCGCAGTCGCTGGCGTCGCTACGCCCCGGCGACGCGGAACCTGCCCGACGACGTCGTGCGCGAGGCGGGCGAAGCCGGCGGCTTGATCGGCGTGACGCTGGCCACGGACCTGATCGGCGGGGGGTCGATGGACCATGTCGTGCGCGCCTTCGCGCAGGCGGTCGAGCTGGTGGGGCCCGAACGCGTCGCCCTCGGCTCCGACTTCGACGGCGCCCTGCGCATGCCCTTCGACGTCACCGGCCTCCCGGCGTTGACCCAGGCGCTCCTCGACGCGGGCTTCGGGCGAGAGGTCGTGGCCGGGATCCTGGCTGGGAACGCGCTGCGCCTGCTCCGCGGAGCGGAGTGATCAGGCGGTCGTGGCGGCTCGCAGCTCGGCCACGAGTCGGCGCATCGCGGGGACGTCACGGCCGTCGGGGCCGAGGGCGTCGACGAGCGCGCTACCCACGATGACGCCGTCGGCGACGCGGCCGAGCTGCCGGACGTGGGCGGGGCGCGAGACGCCGAAGCCGGCGGCCAGGGGGATGGGGCTGACGGAGCGGACATCGCGGAGGAAGCTGCCCACCGTGCGCGGCAGCGCGCGTCGGGCGCCGGTCACGCCGACGAACGAGACGCCGTAGAGGAAACCGCCGCTGCGCTGCGCGATCAGCGCGCGCCGGTCATGGGGCGTCGTCGGCGTGACGAGGTAGACGAGCGCGATGCCCGCCGCACGGGCGGCCGCTTCGACCTCGTCGCCCTCGTCGAAGGTCAGGTCGGCGAGGATGAGGCCCCTCGCCCCGGCCCCGGCCAGGCGGCGCAGGGTCGTCGCGGGATCACCGCGGCCGACGGCCTGGTTGACGTAGGCCATGGGCACAAGCGGGATCGCCGGTCGCGCGGCGTGGATGCGAGCCAGGAGCTCCACCGACCGGTCGAAGGTGGCCCCGCTCCGGAGTGCCGCGGTGCTCGCCCGCTGGAGGGTCGCCCCGTCGGCCAGCGGGTCCGAGTAGGGCAGGCCCAGCTCGAGCAGGTCGGCGCCCGAGTCGATCGCCGCGAGGGCCACGGCGTAGCTCGTGTCGGCATCGGGGTAGCCGGCCACCACGTACGGGATGAGCGCCGTCCGGCCGACCGCGTGGGCCGCGGCGAAGGCGGCGTGGATGCGGGCTGCGCCCGCCGTGTCGTCGGTCACGACTCGCCGCCCAGCACGCCGAGGTCCTTGTCGCCGCGACCGGAGAGCCCCAGGAGGACGAGCGGGTCGGCGGCCAGCGGCGCGTGCCCCGCCAACCCGGCGAGCAGCTTCCCGAGCGCGGCCACGGCGTGCGAGGGCTCGAGCGCCGGGATGATGCCCTCGGTCCGCGTCACGAGGCGGAGGGCATCTACGGCCTGACCGTCGGTGGCGTCGAGGATCTCCAGGCGCCCGGCGGCGAAGAGCGCCGAGAGCTGGGGCCCGATGCCCGGGTAGTCGAGGCCGGCCGAGATCGAGTGCGCCTCGATGACCTGGCCGTCGCGATCCTGGAGCAGGTACGAGCGGGAGCCGTGCAGCACGCCCGGGGACCCGCCCGCCAGCGCCGCCGCATGGCGCCCGGTGGCCACGCCCTCTCCCGCCGCCTCGACCCCGATGAGGCGCACGGCCGGCTCGCCGATGAAGCGGCTGAGCAGGCCGATGGCGTTCGAGCCACCGCCGACGCAGGCGATCGCGAGGTCGGGCAGGCGCCCCTCCACCGCCCGCAGCTGGGCGGCGGCCTCGTCACCGATCACGCGCTGGAGATCGCGCACGATGAGCGGGTAGGGATGCGGCCCGACCGCCGAGCCGAGCACGTAGTGGGTCGTCTCGACGTTCGTGACCCAGTCGCGCATGGCGTCGTTGATGGCGTCCTTCAGCGTCGCCGAGCCGCTCGTAACTTCGCGCACCTCGGCGCCGAGGGCGCGCATGCGCAGCACGTTCGGGGCCTGGCGGCGGATGTCCTCGGCGCCCATGTAGACGATGCAGGGCAGGTCGAGCAGGGCGCAGGCGGTGGCGGTGGCCACGCCGTGCTGGCCGGCCCCCGTCTCGGCGATGACGCGCGTCTTGCCCAGGCGGCGCGTGAGGAGCGCCTGGCCCAGCGCGTTGGTGATCTTGTGGGCGCCGGTGTGGTTGAGGTCCTCGCGCTTGAGGTAGAGGCGGAGGTGACCCGGTTCCCGGCCGGCCCGGCGCTCCAGCTCCGCGGCGAGCCGGTCGGCGCGATAGAGGGCCGAGGGTCCCCCGACGTAGCGGGAGCGGAGCTCGCGCAGGTCGGCCCAGAAGCGAGGGTCGTGACGGACGGCCGCGTAGGCCTTCTCCAGCTGGACCAACGCCGCGACGAGCGTCTCCGGCACGTACCGGCCGCCGAACTGGCGCTCGGTCCCCCAGCGGCCGCGTTCGTCCACCTCGACCAGGCCAGGGTGGACGGGGGTCGGGCGGGCGGGCGATTGTGGGCGGTCGAGCCGGGCCGCCTTCGCCCGCTTGACGAACAGGCCGACGAGGAAGCGGTCCTTGCGGGGACGGGCCGCGCGGCGGCGCGGGGCCTCGACGCCGGAGGCGACGTCGACGCCGACGGCCGCGATGGTCTGAAGGGCGCCGGCCACATTGGCCGGGGTGAGCCCTCCGGCAAGAATCACCGGCACCTCGCGGGCGACGGCCGCCACCAGCACCTCCGAGGCCCGGCGCCCGGTCCCGCCGGGGTGTGGGCCTCCCGCCGTGTCGAGGAGGAGGCGCTCGACGCGCCCGGTGGCGAACCAGGCGCGGGAGCGCGCGATCGTCTCGGCCGCGACAGCCTCGGCGTCGGCGGTCACGGCCGGCAGGTGCAGGACCTTCCAGGCAGGGCGGTCGATCCGAGCGAGGACGGTCTCGGGTTCGTCGCCGTTGAGCTGCACGGCGTCGAGGCCCAGGCGATCGACGAGGCCGCGCATCGTCGAGGGCTCCGCATCGGCGAAGACGCCGACAAGGCGCGGCGAGGGCGAGGCGGCCGCGCGCACGGCGACGGCGATGCGCAGGGCCGCGGCCTCGTCGAGGGCGCGCGGCGTGCCGGGCACGAAGTTCAGGCCGATGGCGTCGGCGCCGGCGCGCACCGCCGCGAGGGCGCCCTCCACGTCCGTGACGCCGCAGACCTTCACGAACGCCTCGCGGTCGGCGGCGGCCGGGTCATCGGCCGCGGGCGGCGGACGGCCGGCAGCCACGAAGGCGGCCGTGCAGGCGCGGACTTCGTCCGGATCCTCGCCGGCGGTCATCAACGCCTCGCCCACGAGCGCCGCGTCGAAGCCGACGGCCCGCCAGCCCGCGACGGTGTGCGGCTCGCGTACGCCGGACTCGGCGACGACGAGCCGGTCGTCGGGCACGAGGTTGCGCAGCCGCACGGCGCGCTCGGCGTCCACGTCGAGCGTGCGCAGGTCGCGGTTGTTGAGGCCGATCAGGCGCGCTCCGCTGGCGAGGGCGCGGTCGAGCTCGCGGCGGTCGTGCGCCTCGACGAGCGGCTCCAGGCCCAGGTCGCGGGCGCGACCGACGAGCGATCGCAGCGCCCGCGCGGGGTGCAGCGCGGCGAGGAGGAGGACGAGGTCGGCGCCGGCGGCGCGCAGGAGTGGCAGCTGGCGGTGGTCGACCACGAACTCCTTGGCCAGGACCGGGACCGTGACCGCGGCGCGCACGGCCGACAGGTCGGCGAGCGACCCTCCGAACCAGTGCGGCTCGACGAGGACGGAGACGATCGCGGCGCCGCCGGCCTCGTAGGCGCGGGCGCGGGCGACGACCTCCGTTCCGGCGGCAGCCAGCGCCCCGGCCGAGGGGGAGCGGCGCTTGATCTCGGCGATGAGGTGGAGGCCCGGCCGCAGGAGCGGCCCGACGGCGTCCCGCGGCGCCGGCACGCGCTCGGCGGCGGCACGCAGCTCGGCGAAGGTGCGGTCGCCCAGCTCGGCGGTCACGTCGGAGCGGCGCCGCGCGGCGATCTCGTCGAGCACGCCGGGCCGACGGCGCGCGGCTCCGATCACGCGGGCCGGCACGACGGCGGTCATGCCGGGACCTCCGCGGCCGCGCGTACGGCCTCCACTCGGACGCGGCGGGCGCGCAGCCGCTCCAATCGTTCCGCAGCGGCGCCGGAGCCGATCGTGGCCGCGGCCAGCGACACGCCCTCGGCGAGGGTGGCGCTGCGGCCGGCGACCTGGAGCGCCGCGCCCGCGTTGAGCAGCACGACGTCGCGCCGGGGCCCATCGGCGCCGCGCAGCACGGCCTCCACGATGGCCGCGTTCTCGGCCGGCGTGCCGCCGGCGAGCGCCTCGCGCGGCGCTCGGGCGAGCCCCACGTCCTCCGGCAGGACCGTCCGGCGCTCCACGCCGTCCGGCGTCACCTCGTAGAGCACGCCGCTGCCGTCGAGCGGCAGCTCGTCGATGCCCTCGCCGTGGACGACGAAGGCCCGTTCGGTGCCCAGCGCCCGCAGGACCTCGGCCATCTTCGGCGCCGCCCTGGCGTCGCCGGCGCCGACGACAAGGCGCGTGACGCCGGCCGGGTTCGTCAGCGGGCCCAGGAGGTTGAAGGCCGTGCGAACCCCGATCTCCCGGCGGGTCGGGCCCGCGTGCATCATCGCCGGGTGGAAGCCCGGCGCGAAGAGGAAGGCGAAGCCGTCCTCCCGCAGCGAGGCGGCGGCCTCCTCCGGGCTCTGCTGGATGACCACGCCGAGCGCGTCGAGCACGTCCGACGAGCCCGAGGCGGAGGTGATGGCGCGGTTGCCGTGCTTGGCGACCGGCACGCCCGCGGCCGCGCAGACGATGGCGGCGGCGGTCGAGATGTTGAAGGTGCCGCTGCGGTCCCCACCGGTGCCCACGACGTCGATGGCCCCCGCCGGCGCCTCCACGTGCAGGACCCGATCACGCATCGCGGTGGCGAAACCGGCCAGCTCCTCGACCGTCTCACCGCGCATGCGCAGCGCGACGAGCAGCGCGCCGAGCTGGGCCGGCGTGGCGAGGCCGTCCATGACCGCGCCCATCGCATCGCGCGCCTGCTCGAGCGAGAGCGTCTCGCCGTCGACCACCGCGGCCAGCGCGGCCCGCACGATGTCGCTCATCGCCCGGCGCCCACGAGGCCTCGCGTGGCGAAACCGACGCTCTCCGCGGTCTCCAGCAGCTCCGCGTGGCCCTGGCCCGTGCGGCGCAGGAAGTTGGCGAGGACTCGTGGCCCGTCCGGCGTCAGCACCGACTCGGGGTGGAACTGGACGCCCTCGAGCGGCAGGGTCCGGTGGCGCATGGCCATGACCACGCCGTCGGCCGTGCGCCCGGTGACCTCGATCTCGGGGGGCAGCGTGGCCTCGTCGACGCACAGGGAGTGGTAGCGGGCGGCCGGGAAGGGCGAGCGGATGCCCGCCAGCAGCCCGACGCCGTCGTGCACAACGTCACTGGCCTCGCCGTGGACGAGCGTCGGCGCGCGCACGATGGCCGCCCCGAACGCGGCGCCCAGGCACTGATGGCCGAGGCAGACCCCCAGCAGGGGCACCCCCCGCTCGGCGGCGACCTCGACGGCCGCGACGGACACGCCGGCCCTGCTCGGGTTGCCCGGCCCCGGCGAGATGA
>JBGPMJ010000121.1:0-7382 GCA_041486935.1 Candidatus Limnocylindria bacterium
ACGGCGGACCCTTCGACTCCGCTTCGGCCTCGATGACGGGCGGGTTTGGACGCTCGCGGAGGTCGGTGCCGAACTCCGCGTCAGTGGCGAGCGGGTCCGGCAGATCGAGGAGCAGGCGCTCGCGAAGCTCCGCCACCCGAGTCGCTCGCGGAAGCTCCGCGGCTTCCTCGACTAGGTTTGGGACCGGAGCGAGTTGGTCCCACGAGGCGGCCGGAACCGTGAAGTGATCTGCCGTTGCGCCTCGGGGACCCACGGGGTCCGCGTTCTAACGCACGTCGATTTTGGAGGTGAAGGTCATGCTGGTACGAGTTGGTAACTCGAAGGACGTCGCCAAGGGGCAGATGCGCGTCTTTGACGTCGCGGGGACGAAGGTGAACGTGGCGAGTGCGGACGGTCAGCTGTACGCCTTCGACGCCACTTGCACTCATCAGGGGTGCTCGCTCGCGAGCGGCGAGCTGGACGGAACCACGGTGACGTGTGCCTGCCACGGCAGCCAGTTCGATGTGACCTCCGGCGCCGTCCTGGGCGGACCGGCCGAGCGACCCGTGCGCTCCCGGGTGGTGCAAGCCCTGGGCGAGGATCTACTTATCGAGGCGTGACGAGAAGCGCCACATCTCGGAGCTTCTGCAGATTGTCGCGCCGCAGCTCGGGCCGGGACCGAGCCGCGACTTACCTCCATCCGGGCACGCCCAGCGCCTCCTTTTCACGGTCTGGATGTAGTGACTGAACGGCGGCTCAGCGCGCCGGACGCACGACCCAGCGGCAGCTGCACGTGACCTGCTAGGCGTCCCGGCGACAGCTGCACAGGGGATAGCCGGTCGCTCGCTCGACTATCTTGCCATCAGGTTCGGCCAGGCCATCGTGGCCGAGAGCCTCGGGATCGCCATCCCGAGCCGCGAGCAGCGAGCACTGGCCCCGTTCAACGAGGTGCTCGGGTACTACACCCAGCTCCAGGAGCGGGGCGAATGATCGCGGTCGGCATGAACCGCGAGCCGCTGCCGTCGGATCATGGCTTCCCGGCCCGGTTCATCGTTCTCGGCCTGTGCTCTGTCGCTTGCACATGACGTCGCTGGCGCGGGCTCGGCGTCCTCCGCCCGCTCCCAGCGTTTCGCCGAGGTGCGCGGCCCAGCCGGACACGGTCGCCTCGCGGCTCCACCGCGGGACGCCCTTGCACGCACGGCCCATACCGGCCACAACGGCCCGGGCTCGTCTCAGACGAGGCGCACCCGCCGATGCCGCCTTCGCGAGGGCACCGACGACGCGAGGTCGGCGTCGGACACATACATCTCGAGTGCCGCTTTGACGTCGCCGAGCCGCTGATCGCCGACGAGATCGGCCCACTCCCGTTCGACGTCGCGCAGGGCTCCGGCGACCGCCGCGGCCAGCCGACCACCCTCTTCGGTCAGCGTCAGGACCTTCGCCCGGCCATCCGTTGCCTGGCGACCTCGGACCACCAGGCCGCGCTCCGCCAGCTGGTTGACGATGGCGCTCACGGCCTGTGGCGTCATCCGCATCGCCTCGGACAGGGCGGTGATCGTGGCGACGCCGGATTCGATCAGTTGGGCGGCGAACGCATGGGAGACGGACAAGCCATGGAACCCGGCACCATCGAGACGACCGAGCGCGTCACCGAGGAACCGCTCGGAGGCATCGACGAGGAGGGCGGCGATCGACGGCTTCACGGGGGCGAGGGTACCTGATTGACATCCGTGCAACGACGGGCGCTATCATACGCAACTGGCTTGATAAAGTGACTTGTATACATCGTATACCGGAGGCGACACCCCTTGACGCAGACCATCGTCTTCATCCACGGAGCCTGGGTCACGCCCCGCTGCTGGGAGCCGTTCCGCGGCTACTTCAGCGAACGGGGCCACGCGTGCATCGCGCCGGCCTGGCCGGGCAAGGACCGGCCGATCGAGGCGATCCGCGCCGACCCGTCGCCGCTCCTGGGCATCGGCATCGCCGAGATCGTCGACCACTACGAGCGGATCGTCCGGGCCCTGCCCGAGCCGCCGGTCCTCATCGGCCACTCGTTCGGCGGGCTGGTCGTCCAGATCCTGCTCGACCGCGGGCTCGGATCCTGCGGCGTCGCGATCGACCCGGCCCCGCCGAAGGGGGTCCTCGCGTTCGAGCCCTCCGCCGTCCGCTCGCTCGCCTCGGTCCTCTTCACCTGGCGCGGTTGGCGCAAGGTCGTCCACTGGTCCTACGGCAACTTCCGGTACGCGTTCGTCCACACGCTGCCCGAGGCGGAGGCGCGGGCGGCGTATGACGCCCACGTCACGCCGGAGTCCGGTCGGGTCTTCTTCCAAGGGGCACTCGCGGGGTTCGCCCGCCACAGCCCGGCGGCCGTGGACTTCGGCAACGAGCGGCGGGCGCCGCTCCTCATCATGGCCGGGGCCGAGGATCACATCGTTCCGGCATCGGTGGTGCGCCGGAATCACCGGAAATACGCGAAGTCACCGGCCGTGACCGACTTCCAGGAGTTCCCCGCTCGGACCCACTGGATCATCGCCCAGGAGGGTTGGCCGGAGGTGGCCGGGTTCGCGCTCGACTGGATCGAGGCGCACGCTCCTGTCGCGAGATGACCCGGCGGCCGCCACGGCGTCCGGATCGCCGCGCGGGGAGCGCGGCGTTCCTCCCGTGGCGCGTCGGGCGCAGCCACCGTGCGGACCAGGGCTTCCGCCGCGGGTCCGCATCCAACGCCCACCATACCCGATGCTGGACGGGGCATGCGTCACTTACCACAGGTGGCCACGCGGTCGACCTCGATCGTAAACACCTCTCTGGCACCTAGGTTCGCATAAGTCGAGATCGACATCGGGCGGAGCGCGCCAACCTCGTCTCCCGCTCGCGCGGCCGCGAGCCCTATCGGCGCGTGCGGCTCTACCCCGACCAGGTGCGCGCCTGGCGGTAGCGTGGCGCACCCAACCCCAGCTCGGCGCGCCGGTCAGAGGCGCAGGCCGGCCAGGGCCTGGGTCGTGATGACGAGGCCGAAGGCGAGCACCACGCAGGCCGCCGCGAGCGACGTGGCCATGGCAAAGCGGCCGTCGCGAGCGACGCGCGGCAGGCGCTCGACGTACCCGCGGGCGTAGACGAGGACAAGGCCGATCCCCGCCAGCACCAGCGCCATGCCGGCCCCGAAGGCGCCGATGAGCACGAGCCCGAAGGCCGGGCGACCGACGGAGACGGCGCCGAGCAGGAGCAGGATAGCCGACGCCGAGGGCACGAGACCGCCGGCCAGACCCAGTGTGAAGATGCCGCGCCAGCGCAGGGTGCCCTCGATGCCGGGCGGCGGCAGATGGGTGTGGCGAACCCCGCCGTGCTCGTGCCAGCCGTGGGCTCCTTCCTCGTCGTCGTGCCCGTGGTTGTGCCCGTGGTCGTGCTCGCGCTGGTGGGCGTGGGCCTCGGCGTGCCCCCGCTCCGCGACCCTCCGCCGGCGGAGCTGACGGGCCAACGAGACCAGCAACCAGGCGCCGATGCCCATGACGAGCACCCCGGAGACCGTGCCGAGGAGTGGGAACAGGCGCTCGGTCGGAAAGATCGACGAAGCGGCGACGGTCAGCAAGCCGAGCGCGAGGACGCCCAGCGTGTGCGAGACGGCGACCGTGGTCCCGAGGCCGAGCGCCTGCGCCACGCTGCCGCGAGTTCCCACGAGGTAGGCCGCCATGATCGTCTTGCCGTGGCCGGGTGTGACGGCGTGGAGCGCGCCCAGCCCGAGGGCGATGAGCAACGCCAGGGCGACGAGGGGCGGCGTCAGATCGTCGGCGCGGAGGATGGCGGCCAGCTGGGCCGGTAGCTCGGTCACGCCGTTCGGGACGGCGGCCGCCGGCCGCACGTCGGCGATCGCGACCGGAGGCAGCGCCGGCCCACCCGGCGCGGCCGTGAAGGCCACGCTCGAGAGGCTCAGCGGCTGCGTCAGGAGGTCCTGCGGGTAGCTCGTGAGGCGGCTGGAGACGCCCGTCCCGAGCAGACCGCTACCGGCGACGGTCGTGCCGTCGCCCTCGACGAGAATCTCGCGCCAGCCGATGCGCTCGGCGTAGGAGAGGTCCGCGAACGTGATCGCCGCGTCCGCCGCGAGCGACGTCGGGAGCCGCGCTTCGTATTCACAGACGAGGCGCAGGGTGGCCAGGCCACCGGCGCCGGGTGGGAAGGTCAGGCTCGTGGCTGTCAGCGCGAGGTCGAGCCGCTGGCCGTCCACCTCGAGCTGCAGGTCGCCGGCCAGGGCCCGGCAGCGTGCCAGCGCGTGGGCGGCCACGCGCTCGGGTGCGGGCTTCCCGTCGCCGGCGGTATCGATGGCCTGGATCTCCTGAAAGGCCGGGATCTCGGCGAGGTCGAACACCTGGTCCACGAGGATCCGGTCGGGCGCGACGCGGAGGCCCGTGTAGTGATTGATCGTGAAGTTGCCCAGCGGGTGCGCTGCCGCGGCGGCCGACAGAAGCAGCGCGGCGCAGATCCCGAGCAGGACGGCGCCCGTCCGCCGCCGGCGTTTCATCGTCCGAGGGCCTTGCGCGCGTCGGCCGCACCCAGCGGGTCGAAGGCAGGGTTGAGCGCGAGAGCCGCCTCGAGGTGGTCACGTCCGTCGGCGGTCAGCCCGTCGGCCAGCTCGATCATGCCCAGGTGGTAGAGCAGCCGGGCATCGCGGGTGCCGAGCGCATTCGCCTGTCGGGCCGGATCGAGCGCTTCGGCGCTGCGCCCGTCGGCGTAGAGCGCCCAGGCATAGGCGTCGTAGCCGTAGATGTCCTTGCGCTTCGCGAGTTCGGCCGCCGCGAGCTCGACCGCCTTGCCCGTGTCGCGGCCATGCGAGGCGAGGAAGAGCGCCAGCTCGCGGTTGTAGAGCTGCGCCTGCAGCTCGCCGAGACGCCCGATGAAGGCGACCTGCTCGTAGGTGGCGGCGGCATCCGCGGCGTCGCCCCGCAGGGCGTATAGGTCGCCGAGGTAGGCCAGGAGGTCGGGTCGCGGCACCATCGCCGTGGCCGAGCGGAGGTAGCCGATCGCGTCATCCACCTCGCCTCGGGCGAAGGCCACCCGGCCGCGGCCGGCAAGCGCGAGGAAGGAGCCGGAGAACGCGCCGAGGGCCGCCCGGTAGGCAGTTTCGGCGCCGTCGAGATCGCCCGCGGAGAAGCGGTACTCGCCCGCGGCGTAGAAGTAGAAGGCGACGGCCTCGGGAACGTCGCCCTGTCCGGCGGCCGAGGCAGCCGCGGCCGACACGGTTCGGCTGGCCGCCTCGGTGTCGCCGCGCAGGTAGGCGAGACGCGCGATGCGGGCCTGGACGGCCGGCCCGTTGGTGCGTGCCACGAGCACGCGGATGGCCTCGTCGGCGGCGGCCAGGTCGCCCGTCTCGATGGCGGCGTCGGCGAGGACGGCCACCGCGGCCGTGGCGCCCGCATCGGCCTGCAGGACGGCCAGCGCCTCGGCGCTGGCCTCGTCGAACCGGTGGAGCGTGGCGAGCACGCGGGCGTGGCCGGCGCGGGCCGCCAGGTTGCCCGGCGCGATGTCCAGGGCCTTGGTGAAGGCTCCGTCGGCGAGCGTGTACCGGGCGGCGTCGCCCGTCTCGCGGCCGAGCTGGACGTACAGCTCGCCCAGGTACTGCCAGGCGAGGTCCGACCGGGGGTCTCGGGCGAGGCGGTCCTGCCAGAAGGCGATCTTCGATTCCGTCACCGACGTATCGGCAGTGCGGCCGATCCCGACGTCGGCCGGCAGGGCCGCCTGGCCGGCGGCATCGGGATCGATCGCGCCGTTGCCGGGGCCGCCGCCGCGCATGAGCCCCGAGGTCGCGGCAACGGCCCCGACGAGCAGGACGGCGGCAAACGGCAGCAGGAGGTGGCGGCGCTGGCGCAGGGTGGTGGAGGCGTCCCAGATGGTCATCGTCTCTCGCTGATCCTCGTCGACGTGCGGTGCGCGGGGCCGGGCTGGTCGTGTCCGACCCCGCGCGAAGCGGCCCCTAGTTCGGCGGGGCCAGGTACGGGAAGGTGCTCGAGAACGTCGAGTCGTTGCCGATGCAGTCGCTCGGCACGGCTCCCTTGGTCACGAGGCCCAGCTCGGTGTCGATGACATCGTCGCGCAGGCGGCGGCCGTTCAGGAAGCCGCTGCGGTCGCCGGTGGTCATCGTCAGCATGTCGGGCACGAGCACTTTGGCCAGGGCTTCGGCCTCGGCGGTGGTGTAGGGGGTGCCGCTCAGGGCGCTCAGCGCCTCGAGGGTGGCGATCACGTTGTCGCGGAAGCTGAGCGCAATCTGCTCCCTCGGCGCGACGCGGTTGAAGAGCTCCTTGTCCGCCTTCGAGGTGGCCGCGTCGAGCTTGACCGTGCTGTTGAAGACGGTGTTGATGGCCGGCCGGCCCATGGCATCGATCTGGTGCCAGTCACCATCGAGCATCACGCTCGTGGTGGCCCACACGCCGATGTTCTTGCCCCGACCGCCGAACTCGCTGTTGGGGACCACGAGCACGATCGCGCTGACGTTGAGGCCGGCGAAGAAGTCGGTCTTTCCGGCATCGCAGAAGAGCCGACCGTTTCCGGTGCCCAGGACGTTGCCCTGGAAGGCCGCCAGGTCGAAGAAGAAGGGATCATCACGGAGGCCGGCCCACACGGCGCCGGTCAGGCCGAGCTTCCTGGTCGTGCCGGTCGTGCCGGTCGTCCAGGTCGCCCCATTGCGCGTCAGCGTCCAGCTCTGGACGCCGCTCGCGTTGGCGGCCCCGAAGCGCAGCCCGTACCGGACATCGGCTCGGGCATCGCCGTTCGTGTCGACCTTGATCTGATACAGGATGCCTGTGCCGAAGGTCGTTCCGGAGTTCGGCAGGACGCCGGCGCCCGGGTTGACGTTGGCGATGAGGACCGTCCGCGTGTAGTCACCGGTGCTGAATGCGTAGACATCGGTCAGGTCGGCGGCGCCGATCTTCTGGACGGTCGGAGTATCGAGGTGGTCGGCGGCGTCGACGAACGAGCCGATGCCGAAAGTCAGGATCAGCGCGGTCGCGGCAAGGGCGGCCCAGCGGTCGCGGCGGCGCTCCATGTCAGGCATTGGGGGAGTTCTCTCCTGCTGGGTGAGTGGGGGCCGGGCGTTATGGGCGCCGCGGCCTGGCCTGGGTGCGGCGAGGCATCTCCGGATGGGCGGCCCTCCTCATTGCTCGGCCGCCCATCCCGCGGGGCGGCACCACTGCTCGGTGTTCGCAGCCCTGCCACGCATGGATGACCGCTAGACTTCGCGGCGATGAACGAGAGGGCGCAGAGGCAGGTCGGCGGCGGCCGGTTCATCACGCTCGAGGGGCCCGACGGTGCCGGCAAGAGCATCCACGCCGAGCGGCTCGCGACGGCACTGCGTGCCCGCGGCCTGACCGTGACGCTCGTCCGCGAACCGGGCGGCACGGCGCTGGGCGAGGCGA
>JBGPMJ010000122.1:0-7378 GCA_041486935.1 Candidatus Limnocylindria bacterium
CCGCGACGATCGAGGCCACGGTCCTCTTCGCCCCCCAGCCCCTGTCCACGGAGGCGGGCATCGTCGCCCAGGCCGCCGATCTCGGCACCCGGCTCATCTTCGTCGTCAGCCCGGGCGGCTCATGGGCCCTCTACCAGGACGACACCGAGTCCTTCCGCACGCTCCTCCAGGGCACGAGCACCCTGCTGCGCGCCGAGGATCCGCTGCGCCTGCGCATGGACATCGGCGCGACCAGCGTGGCCGTGTCGGTAAACGACACGCGCCTCGACACGGCCGATGTGTCCATCACCCTGGCCAGTTTCGGCATCGCCCTGCGCGCCACCGAAGCGACCGGCTACGTCGCCTTCGACGAGTACAAGGTGTCCGTGCCCGGCCGCTGAGCGCGTCCGGCAGGGGGCAAGCGCCCGACTGGGCGTACACTCCTCGTGGTCGAACACCGTGCAGGTGCGACCGGATCGAGGTATGGATGACCAAACATTCGAAGCGAGAACGCGAGCGGCGCACCGCCGAGACCGAGCGGGTCAAGCAGATCGAGGCGGCCTGGATGGGGAGCGTCCCGCCGGCCACGGCCCGGGCCTTCGCGCTCGGAGTCGAGGCCGCCCGCGCTCGGGGCCCGGAGACCCGCCCGCCCGACATGGCGCCGGGGACGCGGCCGAATCCGCCGCGCCCAGGCCATGAGCCACGTCCGCCGAAGGAGCCCGCACGGCCCCGGAGGAACGGCTAGATGCGCAAGCGGAAGGTGATCTACCCGCCGCCGCGCACGGCCACGAAGCGCGCTCCGGCCCCCGGCGTCGCCGGTGAGCCCGTGCGGGTGCGCGAGAGTCTCGTCGCCATCGACATGACCGCCCTGGGCGGCCGCAAGGGCCTCAAGCTCGGTGATCGTGTCAGGATCGCCGGGACCGGCCTCTACGCCGGCGAGGCCGCCGTCATCGAGCGCTTCGCCGGCAGCGTGGTCCCCGCCGCGCTCGTGCGGACGGAAGCGGGCCGGGCGCGGCAGGTCCGCACGATCGACCTGGAGCCGATCACCCGCGAAGGCTGAGCGCCGCTTCGGGATAACGGCGCCGGCCTGGTCGGTCGGCTATCCGGCCCAGATGACGAACGTCACGACCTGCTGCCCGTCGCCGGCGTCGAGCACGTAGACCGACGTGCGGCCGCCGTTCGTCAACGCGACGAGCTGGCCCCACTGCCCGAGCTCGGCGGCGTCGGCATTCTTGCCGGGGGCCGTTTGGAGGGCTGTGGTCGTGCTATCCACGTGCCCGTAGATGATCCCCAGCTCGTCGTAGTCATGCTGGTTCGGATGCTCGTTGTTGGGGGGGCCGCTCGGGTTGCTCGTGTAGTCCATGCACGTCCCGAGGTTGGCGTTGCTGAAGTTCGTGTCCTGGTGGTCCAGGCCAAGCGTGTGGCCGACCTCCTGGCACATGACCAAGTTGCGCCAGGCCGACGTGCCATAGGTGGGGGTGTTGAAGTAGGTGTCGTTGACCTTGACCGTGCCCTGGGTGATGTGCGAGCCGCTGATCCAGATCTGCGCGACGCCCAGCCAGCCGTTATTCCCGTAGGTGTAGTTGCAGACCTGGACCCGGCCGGCGGTCGGCCGGCAGTTCCGAGGGTTGGCGCTACCCGCGACGATCGTCGTGTCCAACACCGTCGACTTGCTCCAGTCCGACGATGTCGTGCCGAGGTAGGGATCCCAGGCGCTCGACGCATTGTCGCCGAGCTTGAGGGTGAAGGGATTGGCCGTCCGGGCCCAGTGGTAACCGCCCCACGAGTGGGTCGCCGTCGTGATCCCGGGCAGGGCGAACACGGACAGCAGGGCCACGATCAGCGCGATGCGGCGGGTCGTCCTCGACATGGGGCGCTCCTCAGTGTTGCGCCAGCCCCATCACGGGCCGCGCTGGGGTCTCCAGTGGCGCGCAGTATGCACGCCACCGCCGATCGAGGGGAAGTACCCCGGTTCAGTCCCACGTTGCGGGCTGACACCGGCCCTCATC
The DNA here is from genome assembly GCA_041486935.1 of Candidatus Limnocylindria bacterium. GTDB lineage: Bacteria > Chloroflexota > Limnocylindria > Limnocylindrales > CSP1-4 > CSP1-4. The sequence continues at coordinate 1,989 of JBGPMJ010000122.1, forward strand.
CGCTCCAGCATCCTTCTCCCGCCGGACCGCCCACGCCGCCCCGCTCCCCCGGCCTCAGGTGCGCTGTTCGCCCTCCCGGAGGAACCGCTCGATCTCGGAGATGAGCTCGTCGCCGGACGGCAGGCGGGCTTCGTCGACCATCGCCTCCAACCGCTCGACATAGGCGCGTGTCGACTGGTCGACCACGGCGGCCGCATCGAGACGTTCAGCCAGCTCGCGGGCCTCCTCCGAGAGCGAGCCGAGCGACGGCTCTTGTCCGATGTGACGCCCGACGGCGCGGAGCAGCTCGACTGCCGCGGCGGGATACGGGCCGGCCACGTAGTGGGGCACCTGGGCGTAATAGCCGATGGCCGCGATGCCGGCCCCCGAGACGGTGAGATCGAGCACCGAGATCGCTGCCGACGGCACGCGCAGCATGCCTGCGGGGCCGGGCTGGACGTCGCCGCGCAGGAGGCCCAGCCGCGACGACGTGCCGAGGATGGGCACCGGCCGCGTGTGAGGGACGGCGGCGGGGATGGCGCCCAGGCTGATCCACTCGACCACGCCGAACCGCCGGGCCAGCTCGACAGCGGCGTCGGCCAGCTCCCGCCAGCGAAAGTCGGGCTCCGGGCCGGTCAACACGAGTACATCCCGTCCGTCGCCGCCGTGCGTACGCCGGATGGTCAGCTCAGGCCAGGTCAGGCTGGCCGGCTTGCCGTCGAGGATCTCCAGCGTCGGGCGGCGCGCTCGATAGTCGAACAGTTCATCGGCGTCGAAGGTGGCCACAAGTTCGCCGTCCTCGACCAGCAGCGCCGCGGCGGTCGTGGAAGCATGCCCGGCATCGATCCAGCCGTCGAAGGCGACGATCAGCGTCGGCGCGACGATCTCCGGGGCGTCCTCGAGGCGGTAGAGCGACATGCCCGGAAGCATAGGCCAGCCGCCGGGCGGGGCCGGGTTCGTGTCCCGCGGGCTACCATGAGGGTCTGCCGCCTCGGATCGCATCCCTGTGCCCGGGAGACCCCCACGTGACCGACGATGTCGATGCCCTCGCCGCCGAGTACCACGAGTTCCGGCTGCGGGTCCAGCCCACCTGGGCGCACCTTCAGGGCGACTACCGCTTCGCCGACCACTTCGAGGACCTGAACCGCGCGGCCGAGGACAGCCAGATCGGCGAGGCGCGCGAGTTCGCGCGACGAGCGGCCGCGATCGCCGAGGACGGCCTCGATGCCCAGGATCGGATCAGCCGCGAGATGATCGCCTGGGACGCCACCGTCCGCTCGGACCTCGCGTCATCGCGGCTGGCGGAGTTCGGCGTCGACCCGATCTTCGGGCCACAGGCGATGCTGCCGGTCCGCATCCCGAAGCTGTCGCTGCCGTCGGCGGAGGTCGCCGCGGCGATGACCGGCAAGTTCCGCGGCATCGCCGCGATGTTCCGGGCGCTCGCCGATCGTCACCGCGAAGGGCTCGCCCGCGGCCGGACGCCGGCCGACTTCGCCGCCCGCCAGACCGTCGGCCAGCTCGATGCCTGGCTCGCCCGGCCGCTCGTGGACGACCCGCTGCTCGTCGTCGCCGAGCCGGTGGGAGTGGCCGACCGCGAAGCCTGGCTGGGACGGCTTCGGCAGGTCATCGGCGCCGAGGTCCGGCCGGCGATGTCGGTGTATCGCGACGTCCTCCGCGACGAGGTCCTGCCCCACGTCCGGCCGGACGAGCAGTGTGGCCTGTCCTGGCTGGCGGACGGCGCCGAGGCCTACGAGCGGGCGATCCGCCTCTACACGACCCTGCCGCTGTCGGCGCATGAGATCCACGAGATCGGCCTCCGCCAGGTCGAGTCGCTCGCCGGCGAGTACCGGGCGCTCGGCCCGGAGGTCATCGGCTCGGCGGATCTGGCCCGGATCTTCGAAGGCCTCCGCTCGGACCCCGCGCTGCACCACACGAACGCCGAGGACATCGTGGCCGCCTCGAAGGCCGCCCTGGCCAAGGCGAAGGCGGCCATGGGCGACTGGTTCGGGATCGTGCCCAAGGCCGACTGTGACGTCGAGGCGACCCCCAACGGCGCGATCGCCTACTACTTCCCGCCCGCCAAGGACGGCAGCCGGGGCGGGGTCTTCTTCATGAACACGGCCGAGCCGTCCGAGTGGGGCCGCTATCAGATCGAGGCGACCGCCTATCACGAGGGGATCCCCGGCCACCACCTTCAGCTGGCGATCTCCAGTGAGCTCGAGACGATCCCCGAGTTCCGCAAGCGGGCGTTCATCGCCGCCTACGGGGAGGGCTGGGGCCTCTACACGGAACGGCTCGCCGACGAGATGGGCCTCTACTCCACCCCGCTCGACCGGATGGGGATGCTGTCGGCCGACTCGATGCGGGCCTGCCGGCTCGTCGTCGACACCGGGATGCACGCCTTCGGCTGGAGTCGCCGCCGGGCGATCGACTACCTGATGGAGAACTCGCCGATGCGCGAGGGCCAGGTCGGCGCCGAGGTCGACCGCTACGCCGTCACGCCCGGGCAGGCCCTCGCCTACATGATCGGCCGGCTTGAGATCCAGCGCATCCGCGTCGACGCGGCGGCCGCGCTGGGCGACCGCTTCGACATCCGGGCGTTCCACGACACGGTCCTGGGATCCGGGCCGATGCCGCTCACGACGCTCGACCGGCTCGTCCGCGACTGGGTCTCCGCACGATGAAACGGCTTGCCACATGGTGTCTGGTCCTGTTCACGATCGTGGCCTGTGGGCAGGGCGCGCCGACGTCCACGCCCTCCACGCCGGCGGTCACGGCTTCGTCCGGTCCCTCGGTTCTGGTGACCCCGACCCCGACCCCGACTCTGGCCGGCACGACAGCCGTGAAGATCTACCTGTTCGCGGGCGAACGCCTGGTCCCGGTCCAACGTGAGGTCCCATACACGCTGGCCGTTGGCCGCGCTGCGGTCGAGCAGACGATCGCCGGGCCGAGCCAGGCCGAGAAGTCGGCCTTTCCGATCCTGTCCTCGAACATCCCGGACGGCACCCTCCTGCTCGGGCTCGAGATCAGGGACGGCCTGGCTACGGTCGATCTGTCACGGACGTTCGAGTCGGGCGGCGGCAGCGCTTCCATGTTCGCCAGGCTGGCCCAGGTCGTCTACGCGCTCACCCAGTTCCCGACGGTCGATCGGGTCGCGTTCGAGCTCGATGGCCTGCCCGTCACCCTCTTCTCCGGTGAGGGCATCGTTCTCGACCGGCCGTCTGTCCGATCCGACTTCGAGTCCTTCCTCCCGGCGATCTTCGTCGACAGGCCGGCCTACGGCGCCACGCTCGACAACCCGGCGCGCATCACCGGCGTGGCGAACGTCTTCGAGGCCACGTTTCTGATCGAGATCCGTGACGCCCTCGGGCAGACGCTCGTCAAGCGCCAGGTGATGGCGAGCTGCGGGACCGGCTGCTGGGGCACCTTCGACGTCACGATCCCGTACGTGGTCGGGTCGTCCCAGCAGGGCAGCGTCCACGTCTACGACCTCTCGCCGAGGGATGGCAGCATCGAGAACCTCAGCAGCTACCCGGTGCTCCTCGTGCCGTGATCGGGCCTCTGGCAACCTGGTCGCCCACGGCTCGCCTTGCCCGAAGCGTATGCTTCGATCCGAGATGGGTAACGACCAGGCCCACGTTCCGGCGGGCACCGAACTCCGACGCTGGGTCCGCCTGCGCCGGCGCTTCAACGCCCCCCCGGAGCGGGTGTTCCGGGCCTGGGCCGACCCCGAGGAGCTGGCCCGCTGGTTCCCCGAACGGGTCGAGGGCGCGCTCGCGGTCGGGTCGCGCTCCGTGCTCGTCTGGCCGGACCGCCGGGTGTGGTGGGAGGTGACCCAGGCACACCCGAACGGGAGCTTCGTCTTCCGCTGGCCCTGGCTCCCCGACGAGACGCTCATCACCGAGGTCCGCGTGACGATCAGCCCCGCGGGCTACGGAACCCGGCTCGAGCTGGAGGATGGCCCGTTCCCGCTCGATGCCCCTGGCGGGATCGACGCCTGGGCGGAGGCCATCGAGGGCTGGAGCGAGGCTTTGGCGACGCTCCATGCCCACCTCGACTTCAGCGTGGACCTTCGACCGCGAGGGTAGCCGCATCCGCCCTGCGCCGCGGCCGAATCCCGACGCGCGTCAATACCCCCCGGGGGTATCGCTCCGGCTTGTCAAGTGGTACACTCCGGGCCGGAACGCCGTGTCAAGACTTGACACGGCCCTTCGTGCGTTCGGCGCCGGGCGGCAGGGCCCGATGCGCTGACTGGCATCACTCACCGGGAGTCGCGTTGTCCGCCGGCGTCGCTGCAACGATCAAGGAAAAGATCAACATCGTCGACTTCATCGGCGAGCAGGTGCCCCTCAAGAAGGCCGGTGCCAGCTACAAGGGGCTGTGCCCCTTCCACGGGGAGAAGACGCCCAGCTTCGTGGTCACCCCGGGGCGCGAGACCTGGAAGTGCTTCGGCTGCGGCCTGGGCGGCGACGTCTTCAACTTCGTCATGCAGCGCGAGGGCGTGGACTTCCCCGAGGCGCTGCGCCGCCTGGCCGGGCGCACGGGCGTGGAGCTCGATGAGCGCACCTCCCGCGAGGACGCCCAGCGCAAGCGTCTGCGCGAGGTGCTGGAGGGTGCCATCGCCTTCTACCACGCTGCGCTGACCAACCACAAGGTGGGCGAGCGCGCCCTGCGCTACCTCGGGGACCGCGGCTTCAGCGACGCCACGATCGACACCTACCAGCTGGGCTACGCCCCCGACTCCTGGGACGCCATGACGAAGGCGCTCAAGTCGAAGCGCAACGCCACCGACGAGGAGCTGGAGGGCGCCGGCCTCGTCATCCGGGGCCGCCGCGACGGGGTCTACGACCGCTTCCGCGGCCGCGTCATCTTCCCCATCCGCGACGCGTCCGGCGGCGCGAGCGGCCTCGGCGGCCGCATCCTCGGCGCAGAGGGCGAGGGCGCGGATCGTGGCCCGAAGTACCTGAACTCCCCGGCCACGCTCCTCTTCGACAAGAGCCGCACGCTCTACCTCATCGACCACGCCAAGGGCCCCATGCGCAAGGCGCAGCAGGCGGTCATCGTCGAGGGCTACACGGACGCGCTGATGGCCCACCAGCACGGCTTCGAGACCGTCGTCGGCGGCCTGGGCACGGCGCTCACGGCGGGCCAAGTGGAGCTGGCCACGCGCTACGCCCCGCGGATCGCGCTCGCCTACGACGTCGATCCCGCCGGTCAGGGCGCCGGCACGTTCGGGGCCACCGAGCTGACGGCGCTCATCGGCGAGATCGAGCGCTCCGCCCACCGCGGACGCCTCACGGACGTCAGCGTCGTGCGTCTCCCCGAGGGCAAGGATCCCGACGAGGTGATCCGCGAGGACCCCGCCGCCTGGCGCGCCGCGACAGAGGGGCCGCAGCCGATCATGGAGTACC
>JBGPMJ010000123.1:0-7170 GCA_041486935.1 Candidatus Limnocylindria bacterium
CCGAGCCAGATGGCCTCCTGGCGCGAGAGGTAGGCCAGGCCGAGGAGCAGGCCGAGCGCGAGCCCCGCTCTGCGACCTCCGTCGAGCGCCCTTGGCATCACGCCGCAGGCCGCCACGGCGAAGACCGTGAAGGGCACGGTCGAGTCCGGGCCGGCGGCAGCCACGAGGAAGGGCCCGAAGAACGCCGCCACGATCCCGGCGCCGGCCGCCACGGTCGCACCTCGGCGCCCGACCAGCCCGTTGCGGGCCGCGGCGTCGCGAGCGATCCACCAAGTGAGCGGCGCGATGGCGGCAGCCAGGATGACGACTCCTGCTTGGGCCGCCGCGAATGAGGGGCCGGCCACGGCCATGGGCAGCGCGGCCAGGAACCCAGGGAGCGGCTGCCAGAGGTCGAAGGCGGGGCGCGGCAGGACGTATGGCCCGGCCGCGTAGCTCCAGATCACGTCGCTGACCAGGCCGCGGCCCTCCACGAGGTTCCGGGCCACGCCGGCGACGTATGCGCTCACCTCGGTCGGCGGGAAGGCGACGCGGCTCGCGGCCAGCGCGCCGGCGACGAGCGCCGCGACGTACAGCGCGAGCGGCGTACGCCAGGCCGGCAGGCGGCTCACGGCAGGCAGCGGTCGTCGCCCGGCGCGAAGCAGACGGCGTAGAGGACCGCGGCCGAGGACTCCGGCTGCTCCGCATGGCCGGACTCGACGACCGGCAACGAGAGCCACGACGGCCGCACGTCGCCGAGGAGCAGCGGGGTGAGCGCAGGCACGTTGTGCGCCCGCTCGAGCACCAGCCAGCGGACCCCATAGGCACGCATCGTCTCCTCGATGACCGGCAGCGGGTCGTTGGGAGTGACCACGCCGCCGCGGCCGGCCAGGTACTCGTAGGCACCCGGGTCCGGGCTCATGACGCGCTCATCCGTCGCGGTGGCGGCCAGGGCGACCGCGATCGGCCCGCGCACTTCGGCCTCATCGCGCCAGGTCGTCAGCACCCGCCAGGTGGCGACGGTGCCAAAGAGGAGGGCGGCCACGACCGCGGCCGCCGTGAAGTTGCGCGTCGCCCGTGGTGCGTCCCAGCTCGGCCGGCGCTGGGCCACCCAGGCCACGGCCCCGCCGATGCCGGCCACGGCCAGCAGGTAGGCGTGCGGCACGAGGGCCACGGCCGAGTGGAGGAACGTGCCATACGGGACGTGGACCGCGAAGAGCAGGCCGCTGAACGCGAAGAGGAGCGCGGCGTAGACGAGCCAGGGGGCGAAGGCAAGATCGCGCCGCCGCAGCCACGCACCGACCACCGTGAACGGGGCGAGGAAGAGGAGCAGGGGCACGGCCGCGAAGATGCCCAGCGCCGCGCCGATACCCTGGGCCCGGCTGACGAGCAGCGGACCGAGACCCTGGCCGAGGAACGTGCCCAGCGACGTGTCGCCGCTGACGCTCCAGAGTTGGTCGTAGCTCGTGATCCAGAGGATGCGCCCGTTGGAAGCGGACGGCGAGAGGGCGCCGAAGACGGCCAGCTGGCGCAGCCACCACGGATCCATGACGACGAGGAAGAGGCCGAAGCAGACGAGGGCGGCGCGCCAGCCGATGACCCCGGACCGCCGGTAGCCGCCAGCGCGCCACAGCCGGACGCGCTCCACGAGGAAGGCGAGGGCGAAGGGCAGACCCAGCAGGATGCCGTCGTTGCGGGAGAGCGTGGCCAGGCCGACCACCACCCCCCCGAGGGCGAAGGCGCGTCGGTCGCCCCGGAGTCCCCGCGCGCATGCCCACAGGGCGAGGGCGCCGAGGGTCATGAACAGGGCGAAGTTGTCCGGCTGGGCGAGGAAGGGGATGAGCGCCCCGGGGGCCGCGGCAAGGAGGCCGGCCCCGACCGCCGGGCCCCGCTCGAAGCCGGCGTCGCGGCCCATCCAGTACGTGATCGGGGCGGCCGCAGCGCCGATCAGCCAGAAGGGCAGGCCGTAGGCCAGCGGTCCCGCGCCGAGCAGCCAGATGAAGGGCACCTGGACGAGCGAGGCGAGCGGCATCCAGTGCGCATTCGAGGGGATGGGCAGCGTCGGGTCGAGCGGCAGGCGGCCGCCGACGTCGACGAAGTTCCAGATGTAGTCCACGCTGAAGCCGCCGCCGCCCGCGAGCGACTGCGCCACGTTGACGTAGTAGAACGAGTCGGGGTAGGCGGGATGCGCGAAGAGGGCCGCCGCCAGCCCGCGGACCGCCAGGGCGGCGAGGAACAGCGCCAGCGGGATGCCCACGGCGGGCAGTCTACGCAACGGCCTCCCGCTGTGCGGCCGTACCTTAGGGCCATCCGGGGCGTGTGCCGACGTTGCTAGGCTTGCGCAGTGCTGTCGCTGCCGGGACTCCGCGTCTTCGCATCGGCCCGCTTCCGCCTGCTCGTGGCGGGGACGCTCCTCGTGCTCGGACTCCTCACCGTGGGCGCCTACCTCGTCTCGCGTGCGGGCGACTGGCCCTGGGCATCGGGGGCATGCCCATCTCGGCCGGCATCGCCTGGCTGCCGCTGGCCCCGACCGGAGCGGCCGTGGTCGTGATCGCGGCTCTCGTGGCGCTGCGGCCCGGGCTACGATGGCCGGGATGACCGACGCCCGAGCCGCCCGTGATCGCCCCAGCCTGACCATCGTCCTGCCCGCCTACAACGAGGCGGCGCGCATCGGACCGGCGCTCGATGAGCTGTTCGGCTACCTGCACCGGCATGGCCCGGCCCGCGAGGGCGGCCGTTCCTCAGACGAGCTGGGACCGTGGGACGTCCTCCTTGTCGACGACGGCAGCACCGACGACACGGCGGACATCGTGGGGCGTCGACCCGAGGCCCAGCCCGGGCCGGACGGCCTGGCACCGCAGCTGCGCGTGATGCACCTGCCCCACGGCGGCAAGGGCTCTGCCGTGCGGGGTGGAATGCTGGCCGCCACGGGCGACCTCGTCGTCTTCACCGACGCCGACCTGGCCACCCCGCCCGACCAGATTCCGCTGCTGACCGAGGCGCTGGCCACGCACGACCTGGCTTGTGGCAGCCGCGTCCAGCCCGACGGCAGCGACCGCCGCAAGAGCCAGCCGCTCTACCGGCGCCTGCTCGGCCGAGCCTTCCGCGCCCTGGCCGCGGCCTGGGTTTCGACCGGCCCGGTGCCGGATACGCAGTGCGGCTTCAAGGGCTTCCGCCGCGCCGCCGCGCAGGACCTCTTCGCGCGGCAGCGGATCACGAGCATCGTCTTCGACGTCGAGCTCATCCACCTGGCCCGCCGCCAGGGCTGCTCTATCGCGATCGTGCCCGTGCAGTGGAGCGACAAGCGCGGCTCGCGGATGCGCCTGCGCCCGGGCCTCGCCGCGCGGGTCGGCTGGGACCTCCTGCGCATCCCGTTGCTGCACCGGCGGTCGCGCGCTTGATGCGTCAGGAATCCGGCCGGTCCCGGTTCGCCCGGATGTTCGGCATCCGCGTCCTGTTCGAACCGCGCTTCCAGTTGGCTGCCGTCTCGATCGTCGTCGTCATCGCGGTGGCGTACCGCGCGATCCAGTTCGCCGCGTTGACGCGGGCGCCGCAGTTCGGCTATGACGTCTCCTTCTACTGGCTGGCTGCCCGCCATCTCCTGGAAGGCGTGAGCCTCTACGACCCGGTTCAGCTGAGCGGCCCCTATGTGCCGCAGGGAGGCGGTTTCTACCTCTATCCTCCCTTGCTGGCGGTGCTGTTCCTGCCGCTGGCGGCGATGTTCCCGGCCGGGTACGGGTCCGTTGCCTGGATCTGGGCCGCGGCCGGCGCGGCGATCCTTTTGGCGGCGGTCTCCTGGCTGGTCGCCGCCGAGCGCATCACGTCGGATCGGCGTGGCACCCTGTTGATCCTGGCCGCCGTCCTGGCCTTTCCGCCGGTGGTCGGCGAGCTGGTCCTCGGCAACGTCCATCTCGAGCTGCTCGGCCTGTTCACCCTCGCCTGGTGGGGCGTGCGCCGCGGCGACGGCCGCGGCCAGGCCGTCGCCGGTCTTGCCATCGCGGTCGCCGGACTCATCAAGGTCCTCCCCTTCCTGATGCTCGCCTGGTTCGTGGCTACCCGCCGCTGGCGGGCGGTGGCGTGGACGGTAGGCGGAGCACTGGTGCTGGCTGCCGCGACCGTGCCTGTCACCGGCCTCCAGCCCTGGCTCGACTACCCCACCGTCATCGCGAACCACGGAGCGCCCGCCGACCCCACCGACGCGCTCGCGGCGGCGGTCTGGCTTGGCACTCTCACCGGGCCGCTGGCGGCGCGGATCATCGTCGTCTGCGTGGCGTTGGTCGCGGTGGTGTGGAGCGCCCGGAAACTCACCGAGCCGGCCAGCTTCGCAGTCGCCGTGGCGGCTGCGACCCTCGTCGCCCCGTCGGTCTTCCATCACTACCTGTCGATGCTCGTGCTGCCGATGCTGCTGGCCCTGGTGGCCACCGAGCGGCGCGGCTGGCTCGCCGCCGCCTACCTCGCCATGTGGGGCGGGCAGCAACCGGCACTCGGTGGCCTGGGCTGGCTGCTCAACCGGGCCCTACCGGCCCTGGGGGCGCTGCTCGTGCCGGCGGGGCTGCTCCTCCTCGGGCGGCGGCATCGATCGGACGAGGGCGAGCGGGTGGACGCCCCATGACCATCGTCTTCCGGAAGTTGGCTGTTCCTGTCGCCTGGGCCGGCCTGACGCTCATCGCCACGTACCTCGTCTTTCTCGGCGGCGGCTTCCCAGCCATCTACTCGATCCCGCTCCGGCTCGTCAACGAGGCGCTGCTCGTTGTGATCATCGGCGCATTCCTTCTTGCGGCCGTGGCCCGCCCGGGGTTACTGCCACGATCCAGCCTGGCCGCGCCCATCCTTGTCGCGCTCGCCGCCCTTGTCGTGGCCACGCTCGCCAGCGAATGGCCGCGCTTCGGTTGGGAGATCGTCCTCGGCGCGGCCGGGGCCGCGCTCCTCTACCTCCTTCTGGTGCGCATCCTGTCGATCGCCGAGCTCCGCTCCCGCCTTCGCTTCACGGTGGCGGTGGTGACGGTCGCCGTGGCCGTCGCCTACCTCGTCCAGGTCGGGATCCTGTGGGGCCGCTGGTACGCGGTGACCGGCGCCTCGGGCCTGCCGCCACTTCGGCCTGCGACCGCGAACCTCACCCTCGGCACGCCGAGCATCGTGGCCGGTGTCCTGCTGATGCTGGGCCCCTTGGTCGTGGTTTGGCTGATCGAGGCCGGTCGGCGTCGTACCGCGATCGCCGCGATCGTGCTCGTCTTCGCGGCCATCGTCGTCAGCGGCTCGCGCAGCGCATGGATAGGGGCCCTGCTCGCGGCCGTCCTGGCCGTCACCGCGGTAGCGCTGTCTGCGCCGGTCCGGCGCCGCCTCCGGGACGCGCTGACCTCCGTCGATCGCCGCATCGTGCTGCTCGTCGCAACGGGCGGGATCATCCTCGTCGCGGTGCTCGGACCTGCGCTCGTCGCTCGGTTCGTGCAGAGCGGGGCCATCGTCCGCTTCAACCTCTGGCTGCCGAGCATCGCGATGTTCCTCGACGACCCGTTGACCGGTACCGGGCCGGGGACGTGGGCCTTTGCCTGGTGGCATCACCTGCCGCAGGGCGACGTGCCCATCGTGGTGGCTCACGCCCACAACGTCGTCCTGCAGATCGCGGCGGAGCTGGGCCTCGTGGGTATGGGTGCGGCGGCCGTCTTCGCATTCGGGGTCGTCCGGCTCCTGCGACGGGCCGCGGGGAGCCTGGAGGCGCCGGAGATCGCCGCGATCACCCTCGCTCTCGTGGCGCTCGTCGGGCAGTGCCTCTTCGACAACTTCGCCGATCTGCCCGTCATCGTCGTCGGCGTTGCCTTCCTCCTGGCGTGGGTGGAGTCGGCCATCCCCTCGCCAGCGATCGGGTCGCCGGTCAGCCGCGGCGCCAGGGCCGTCCCCGCGGGCCTCCTCACTGGCCTGATCGTCGTGTCGATCGGGGTGCTCTGGCCGTGGTCTCTGGCGGCATGGTCTTACCTCGACGGCATCGGGCGATTCAACGCGGGCGATCGGGCCGGCGCTATCGCCGCCTACGCCGATGCTGTCTCCGCCGACCCCGAGCTGCCACCCTATCGGTCGGCTCTGGCCGTGACCCTGGCGATCGACGGGCGGATCGACGAAGCGATCGCTGAGGCACTGGCCGCGGCCCGCCTGACCGACGACCCCTATCTCTGGACGGATGCCGCGGTGGTGATGAGTCAGCGGGACAGCGCGAGCGCGCTCGACGCGGCCGCGCATGCCGTCCGCGATGGCGCGGTCGACCCGTCCCTCTATCTGAGCCTGGGGCGCGTCTACGAGCTGGCGGGGGACAGGAGCGGGACGACGGACGCCTGGGCCACGCTGCTGGCCTTCGACCCGTTTGCCGCCGCCTCGAGCTTCTGGCATTCGCCGGCGAGGATCGCGCCAGCCGAGGTGTTCTTCGCGGCGGCCGACGGCCGTATCCGCGAGCTCCCAGGGCTGGAGCGCGACGGCGCCTTGGCACGCTCGCAGCTCTGGGCGGCAGCCGGCAACCTGGAGCGGGCGCGTGCCGCGCTCGCGGAGGCAGCAACCACCCCCGCGATCGTCGCCCAAGGGCTACTCATCGATGCCATCTCCGGCGATGCCACGGCCTTCGCCCGCCTCGCGGGATTGGCGCGACAGAACCCGCAGGATGTCGACGTGGTCGGAGCGGCCGGCCGCGCCGCGTATCTGACCGGGCAGCCCGACGCGGCGCGCTACGACGAGTGGATGTTCCTGCTGAGCAGCGCCGCCCTCCCCCAGGTGCATCCCCAGGTGATCGTGGGCGACGGATCCCTGGAGACCGCCACGTACCTCTTGGTCACCTATGGGCCCGACGAGCAGGTCTACCTGCGCAATGGCGCGCCCGGGTCGATGCCGGGCCTCCTCACGATCGGCTATCGCTGAGCGCGGAGCCCTGTTGTCAGCGCAGCCGCGACGCGATCGACAGCGGCGTTCCCCATGCCCGGCCAGAGCGGCAGGCTGATTGCGCCCGCGTAGGCGGCCTCGGCGTTCGGGAAATCACCCGGCGCATACCCGAGGCCCTGGTAGAGCGGGTGCAGGTGGAGCGGGATGAAGTGGACGCTGGTGCCGATGCCCGAGGCACGCAGGGCCTCGATGACCCGGGCCCGCCGTGTCGCCAGCGCCCGGAGACCGACCGGCAGCCCGGCCACGCCCGGCGCGGCGATGTCCACGTCGCCG
>JBGPMJ010000124.1:0-7166 GCA_041486935.1 Candidatus Limnocylindria bacterium
ACATCGCCCGCACCGCACCGGCGAGGGCGTGGCGCCGGACGATGGGCGCGATCCGGCCGGCGTGCTTCTCGTCCATCGCGGCCCGGGCCGCCACCTCCTGATCGGCGTCCCAGCTCGCCTCGTCCCACTCGCGCCGGTCGGCCAGGTAGGCGTTCATCGAGCTCAGGACCTGCGGCGGCTCGGCCAGCCCGCGCAGGAACTCCGCCGCGTCCATCCGGGTCGTCGCCTCCAGCTCCTCCCAGCCGCCGTCCACGAGTCCCAGGCCGGCCACCGCGCCGGGCTGGACCCGCGTCGTCCAGGCGGCCACCTGGGCCCCGAAGCCGTGACCCGCCAGCACGGCCGGCGGACCGCCCGCATCGGGTCCGAAGCCGTGGGCGACGAGGACGGTCAGCAGGTCGTAGGCGAGCGACTCGAGGTCGTACCCCGACGGCGGCGCCTCGCTGAGCCCGTGCCCTCGGAGGTCCACGGCCAGCACCCGCGTCGCGGCCCGCAGCCGCCGCGCCACGGGCGTCCAGGCCCAGGCCGTCTGGGCCAGGCCGTGGACGAGGAGCAGCGGCGGGAGCCTGGTCGCCGACGGGCCGCCCCAATCGAGGAGGTGGATCCGGTCGCCGGTGTCGAGGGTCACGACCACCGAGTCGGGCTCGACGGGGGGAAGCGTCACCCCGCTAGCATAGGCAGGGAGCCCGGCCGACCGGCCGGCGACAGCCGAGGGAGTCCGTGCCCATCCGACGCCGCGGCACGCAGGCGCGCCGCCATCCTAGGCGCCGCGCCGACCTGTCCGCGGGCCGCCACGAGCCGTTCGAGCGGCTCGTCGAACGCGCCCTCGACCGCCTGCCCGCTTCCGTCCGGCGGCTGCTGGAGAACGTCGCCGTCGTCATCGAGGACGAGCCCGACCGGCAGCAGCGCAGGGAGCAGGGCCTCGCACCCGATGAGACGCTGTACGGCCTCTATGAAGGCACGCCGGTGGTCGAGTACGGCGCCGACTGGGTGCCCTTCCCGAACAAGATCACGCTCTTCCGGCTGCCCCTTGAGGAGGACTTCCCCGATCCCGACGAGCTGGCCGAGGAGGTACGCCGGACCGTAGTCCACGAGCTGGCGCATCACGCTGGCTTCGGCGACGACCGCCTCCACGACTTCGGGTTGGACTGAGGTCGCCGAAGGTACGGCTCGACGCGGGAGCCACCCGGCGGCAGGCTCCGAACGACGGACGGTCCGGGTGCCGGCAGGGCGGCCGCCGCGGACTCCTCCCCGGCGTCGGCCGCCGGCGTCGACGTTGCCCGCGACGCCGGGCCGTCCGTCACCACCCCTCGCCGGCCAGCTCGAAGATCGCCGGCAGCCGCCCGAGGTCCACGTTGCCGCCCGACGCGACGACCACCACGGTCTCGCCGTCGCGGATGGGGATGCGCCCTGCCAGGACCGCGCCGAGGGCCGTCGCCCCGGCCGGCTCGAGAAGCTGCTTCATCCGTTCCAGCGCGAAGCGGACGCCGCGCGCGATCGTCGGCTCGTCCACCAGCACGACCTCCTCCAGCAGGCGAGCCGCCAGGGGGATCGTCCACTCTCCGGCTGCGGCTGCCCCCAGCCCGTCGGCGATGGAGGCGGGCGCGATCGTGACCGGCTCGCCGGCATCGACGCCCAGCCACAGCGCGTTGCTCGTCTCGGGCTCCACGGCGAAGACCCTGGCGCTCGGACGAAGCGCCTTGACGGCACTTGCGATGCCGCCGACCAGCCCGCCGCCTCCGGCACCGACCACGACGACATCGACCGTGGGCAGGTCCTCGACGATCTCCAGCCCCACGGTCCCCTGGCCCGCGATCACCGCGGGATCGTCGTAGGCGTGGATCATGACCAGGCCGTCCCGCTCCCGCAGCAGGTCGGCATGGGCAAGGGCGTCGCCGAAGTGCGCGCCGCGGAAGACGACCTGTGCGCCGTAGCCGGCCGCCGCGGCCGCCTTGGCCCGTGATGCGCCGTGTGGCATCACGACCGTCACCGGCACGCCCTGCGCCGCGCCGGCGTAGGCCACCGCCTGGCCGTGGTTGCCGGCCGACGCGGTGACGAGGCCCCTGCGGCGCTCGTCTGCGGTGAGCTGCGAGATCCGATTGATGGCGCCGCGCGGCTTGAAGGAGCCGGTGACCTGGAGGTGCTCCGCCTTGAGGAAGAGGCGCGGCATGCCGTCCCACGGCGGCCCATCCCCGAGCCGAACGCCGTGACGCTCGGCGACGAATCGGGCGGCCGTGCGCGACGAGAGTAGCGGCGTGCGGTGCATGCGTCCGGCGATGCGCGCCGCGGCGGCCTCGATCGCCGGGAGCGAGATCTCGCGGCTCATGGCGAGGCCGCCGCCAGCCGCCCGGCGTTGAACAGCAGCACGGCGGGCACAAGGGCGATGATCGCTGCGACGACCACGAGCGGGCCCAGGCCGGCCACGGCGAGGACTGCGGGCGCCAGCACCGTCGTCAGCGCCGCACCGACCAGCCCGCCGAGGTCAAGGGCGCCGAGGGCGGAGGCCCGCTCGTGCGGTGTGGTGGCATCCGCGACGAGCGCCGTACCGGCCAGGTAGGCGATGTTCCAGCCGGCGCCCACGAGGAAGATCGAGGGCAGGACCGTGCTGAGCGTGGGGCCGAGCGCCAGGCCCAGGGCGCCGGTGGCCACGACGGCGAGGCCCAGGCTCATGGCCGGGCGGCGCCCCACGGCATCCACGACCCGCCCGAGGACCGGTGCGAGCCCGAACATGCCCACGAAGTGAACGCCGAGCGCGACGGAGATGGCGCCCAGATCCTGCCCGCGGTGGTGCATCTCGAGCCCCACGACCGACATCGCCGAGGCCATCACGACCTGGGCGACGACGACCGCCAGCAGGCCGGCTCGGAGCGTCGGATCGGTGTAGACGAGACCCAGCGAGCGTCGGCCGGCGAGGGCGGGAGCGGCTCCCGGGGCAGCGCCAAGCTCGCGCGCTATCGAGAGCGGGTCGCGGCGCATGCCGAGCACGACGCCGGCCCCGATGGCCGACAGCGCCGCGGCCACGATCCACGGCGCCGCCAGCGAGGAAGGGTCGCCGCTGCGGTGGCTCAGCAGCGGCGAGAAGATGACAGGGCCGAGGATGGCTCCCACGGCCGCGCCGAGCAGCACGCGGCCGACGCGCGAGGCCCGCTTGTCCGCTGGGGCCATGTCGGCGGCACCGACCCGGGCCAGGTTGACCGTGCCGAGCCCGAGGCCGAGCGCCACGAGGGCCCCGAAGTAGAGGGGCACCAGCCGGTACTCGACGGCCACGAAGAGCACCCCCGATGCCGCCGCGGCGGCGAGGAAGCCGAGGGTCAGGACCGGCCCGCGACCGACCCGGTCCATGAGGCGGCCGGCCGGCACGGCCACGAGGCCGAGCGCCACCAGGAACAGCGCCGTCCCGACGCCGGCCACGGCTGTCTGCCCCGTCAGAACCTCGGTCGTGATCGCGGTGAGGGCCGACTGGAGCTGGATGACCGCCCAGCCGATGGCGAAGGTGGAGCCCAGGATGACCGTGTTGCGGCGGATGACGCGCGCGAGCGCGAGGTCGACGGGTGGAGGCATCGGGCGGCATTGTCGCAGCCGTGGCGAGGCCTCGCCCGCTGGTCAGGGTCCGAAGGCCGACAGCGGCAGGCGGATCACGGCGTTGTTGGCACCGTCAACCACCCACAGCGACCCGGCCGCCAGGGCCATGTCTCCCCCGCCGGTGAAGGCGGTGCCGAGTGACAGGACGCGATCGATCTGATTCGTGGCCTGGTCGATCCGAAAGATCCCCGCCGGGTTGGTACCGATGCGCTCGACCGAGATCCATGGAGCGCCGTTGATGAGCGTCGGTCCATATCCGTAGCCACCGAGATCCACGGTCCCGACCACGGTGTTCGTCGTCGGGTCGATCCGCGCCACCAAGGTCCCCGCGTCGCAGCTGGGGATCCAGACTGCCTGGTCGGCGATCGCGAACCCGCCGCAGGGAGTGACATCGCTCGAAATGGGGATCGTCGCCTGGACGATGTTCGTCGTTGGATCGATGCGAACGACCGACTGATCGTTGGGGATCCCGACCCAGATGCTCCCGAACCCCTGTCCGATCCAGTTCGGCCCGCTGGCGCCGGTGGGACCCACCGTCACCGTCGCGACGACCTTGTTGGAGACCGGATCGATGCGAGTGACGCTCCCGCTGCGGGTGTTCGCGACCCACACGCCCGCGTCGGTGGCGAGAACACCCTTGGGGAAGGTCCCCGCGGCGATCTTCGCGACGACCTTGAGGGTGGTGGTGTCCACCTTGTAGACGGTCTGGGCATCCCAGTCGGTGACCCACGCAACGCCGCGGTTCACGGCAACACCGTTGTACAGATCGGTCGCCGCACCGAGGGCGACCGAGGCGGTGACCTTGTTCGTGGCGGGATCGATCCGGACGAGTCGCCCGGTACCGGACACGAGCCACAGGAGCTTGCCATCCGAGACCATCGCGACGGCTGCCGGCACGGCGATCGTCGCCTGGGGCGTGACGGAGATCTGGGTCGGAAGCGACGGGCCAGCCGACACCGTCGGGGTCGGGGTCGGCGGGGAGGCGGTGATCGTCGGTGTCGGGCTCGGGGTCGAGGGAGCGGTGAACCACGAGCCGCCCCCGACGAAGCCGCCTGCGAGCGCCATGCCGAGCAACGCGACGGCCAAGACGAGCACGAGCCGCCCGACCGACCCTGCCGACCATCGTTCGGCCGGTCGAAGGATGCTCCCGTCCCACGGACGTCTGCGTGCCTGCTTCATCCCCATCGTCCGCGCGAACGACTCCTCGAGGAGGCGCCCTGGCGCCCGACGGGGGGCCTCCTCATCCATCCAGGCGGCGAGGGTCCGTTCGATGTCGCGCTTCGTTCGCGGCTCGTTCATGCCCTTCTCCCCTCCGCGGAGATCGTCGTCGCGCGGTCGTCTGCTTCGAGCGAGGCACGCATCGCGGCTGTGCCGTAGCGCACCCTCGATTTCACGGTCCCGAGCGGGATGCCGAGCGTCTCGGCGATCTCGGCGTGGCTGAGCTCGAAGTGGTGCTGCAGGACGAGGACCGTCCGCTGCTCGAGCGGCAGTCGCCGGAAGGCGCGCTCGACGCGATCCGACTCGGCCATCGCCGAGGTCGAGTCGACAACCGAGCGGTCGCCAAGCCTGAGGAGCGAGACCTCCGCTCGCCGTCGGACCCGGCGCGCCTCGTCATAGCACGCGTTCACGACGAGCCGGCGGAGCCAGGCGTCGAACCGCTCCGGATCACGCAACCGGGGGAGCTCCCGCCACGCCCGGACGAATGCCTCCTGGGTCGCGTCCTCGGCGCGGTCCGACTCGCGGAGGATGAGGCATGCGAGCGCGTAGAGCCGGTTCGACGTGTCCCCGATGAGGTTGGCGAACGCGTCATGGTCACCGCGCATCGCCCGCTCGACCTCTCCCGTCCTCATCGTCCTTGCAGCCTTCTGCGTCGTGCGTCTTCCCGGCCGGCCGCGGCTGTCCGCGCCGCGACCTGCAGGTGGGCTGTCATTGTGCGGTGAGAACGGCCAGCGGGACGCGGAGCACCTGCCCTCCCCCAGACTCGTCGAGCAGCCAGAGCGAGGTCCCGGCGACGACGGTCCCAGCCGGGTCGAACTGCTCCCCGACCTTGAGGGCCCGATCAACCCGGTTCGTGGCCGGATCGATGCGCACGAGGGTGCCTGGGACCGTGACGTTCGAGGCGCCCATATGGTCGACAACCGGGATCCAGGGAGCCCCGTCGATGATGACCGGGTCGCCGTTGAAGCCGCCGACATCCACCGTGGCCACGACCGCATTCGTCGCCGGGTCGATCCGCGCGATCCAGGAGGTCTCGAAGCAGCTCGAGACCCAGACGGCGTCCGGCGAGATCGCGAAGCCACCGCAGGGCAATGCCGGCCACGGATCGGGAATCGTCGCCTGGATCGTGTTCGTGGCGGCGTCGATACGGACGACCGCCCCGAGGTTGGGGACACCCACCCAGACGCTGCCGAAACCGACCGCGATCGGTTGTGGGCCGCTCGGGCCCCCCGGCCCGACCTCGATCGTCGCCACCACCGTGTTCGACACGGGGTCGATCCGGCTCACGGAACCGCCGCGGTGGTTCGCGACCCACACGGCGTCTGCGGTGGCCACGAGCCCTTCGGGATTGGGCCCGACCGGGATCTGGGCGACGACCTTGAGCGTCGCCGGGTCGATGCGGTAGACGATGTTCGTGTCGAAGTCGGTGACCCAGACGCCGGCCTCGTTGGCACCGATCCCATCGATCTCATCGTTGCCCGAGCCGAACTTGACGGACGCCGTCACCGCATTCGTCGTGGGGTCGATCCGCACGGCGCCGGTCGGCGTCGTCACCCACACCGAATCGCCGACGGCAGCGATGGCGAAGGGTGCCGGGACCTCGACCGTCGCCTCGAGCGTGACGGGCACCGGGGCGGGGATCGGATCGGCGGTGGGCGTCGGGGCCGGCGCTGCAGGTGAGGCAGTGACGGCCGCCGATGGCGCCGAAGCTGGTTGAGACGCCGGAGGCGTGGCGGTAGGGCCCGCACCAGCGCAGGCGCTCAGGAGAACGGCCGCGGCCACCGGCAGGAGGAAGGGACGCGTCCGAAGCATGGGTTCCCTCAGCAGTGACGATGGGCGCGGATGACATCCTCGTCGACGGTCCACGCCGCTTGACTCATTGACGCTTGCCGAGGGCAGTTCGGATCTAACTCCACGGACGCCTACTTGCGTATTTGCGCAAGTGGTGACACAATCCGGGCATGACGTCAGCCACGATCTCCAGCGAGATCGACCGGGAGCGGTTCGCCGCCGTCGGTCGGGCGCTTGCCGATCCCAAGCGGCTGTGCGTCCTCGAGACGCTGGCCGCGGGCGAGCGCTCGGTCAGCGAGCTCTCACGCGATGTCGGCTGCCAGGTGCCGAACATGAGCCAGCACCTGGCGGTCCTGCGCAGCGCCGGTCTCGTCGCCACGCGGCGGGACGGCACCACCGTCTACTACCGTCTCGCGGACCCCCGGGTCCTCGAGACGTATCGACTCATCCAGGGGCTCGCCCGCTAGGGCGACGAGAAAGGGACACGAGGCACATGGCCACGATCAAGGTTGCCACCGACGATACCTTCGAGGAGCTGGTGCTCCACAACGACAAGCCCGTTGTCGTGGACTTCTGGG
>JBGPMJ010000125.1:0-7149 GCA_041486935.1 Candidatus Limnocylindria bacterium
CCAGCCCTCCGCTACGCTAGGCGGGATGGACGTCGTCGCCGCCTACCAGGAGCTGTCGCCGCCGCTGCGCGATCTCCTCGCCCTCGGCCTGCAGCTGCTCCTGATCGCCGCCGCGACGATCATCGCCCTGCGCCTCTCGCGCATCGGGGTGGCTGCCATCATCTCCGCGCTCCTCGATCGCGAGGTCGTCGAGGGCACGGCCCAGGAGCTGTCGGCCATCGAGGTCACCAAGCGCAAGGCCACGTTGCACGGCCTGGCCACGACGCTCCTGCGCGCGGTCATCCTGGCCATCGCCTTCCTGATGGCCATGCGGACCTTCAGCCTCGACATCGGGCCCGCCATCGCCGGTCTGGGCATCATCGGCTTCGCGGTCAGCCTCGGCTCCCAGCACCTCGTGCGTGATTACATCGCCGGCTCGTTCATCCTCATCGAGAACCAGTACGCCAAGGGAGACGTCGTGCGCATCGCCGACGTCTCGGGCACGGTCGAGGACTTCTCCCTGCGGCGCACCACGCTGCGAGACCTCGACGGCACCGTCCACTCGGTGCCCAACGGGCTCATCGGCGTGGCCAGCAACCTGACCCGCGTCTGGGCACGCATCAACCTCGACGTCACCGTCGCCTACGGCACGGACCTGGAGGCCGCCAGCGAGCTGGTCAACGGCATCGGCCGCGAGATGGCCGCCGATCCGGCCTGGCGCCGGCGGGTCCTCGAGGCGCCCCGCGTGGACCGCGTCTCATCGCTGGCCGGCCAGGGGGTGACGCTGAAGATCCTCGGCTCCGTTCGCGCCGCTGACCGCTGGGCGGCCACCGGCGAGCTGCGCAAGCGGATCGCCAACGCGTTCGCGGCCGCGTCCATCGAGATCCGGGGCTCCTAGAATGACCGGATCAGACGGCAGGAGGGTGGAGTGAGCGTCGAGTCCAGCAAGGGGCCGCGGGCCGAGATCGAGAACCTCCTGGCGGAAACACGGCGCTTCCCTCCCGATCCGGCCTTCGTCGCCCGGGCCAACGCGACGGCCGCGCTGTACGAGGAGGCCGAGCGCGACTACGTCGCCTTCTGGGAGCGGCTCGCCCGCGAGCGCATCAGCTGGTACACGCCCTTCGATCGGACGCTCGAGTGGGATCTGCCGTTCGCGAAGTGGTTCACTGGCGGCGAGCTCAACGTCAGCTACAACTGCGTGGATCGCCACGTCGAGCGAGGCCTCGGCAACAAGGTCGCCTACCACTGGATCGGCGAGCCCGGCGACACGCGCACGCTGACCTACGCGGACCTCCTGCGCGACGTGGGAAAGGCGGCCAACGCGCTCAAGGAGCTCGGGGTGCGCAAGGGCGACCGCGTCGCCATCTACATGCCCATGATCCCCGAGCTGCCCATCGCGATGCTCGCCTGCGCTCGCATCGGGGCGCCACACACGGTCGTCTTCGGCGGATTTTCAGCAGAGGCGCTGGCCGGCCGCATCAACGACGCCGAGGCGAAGGTCCTCATCACCGCCGACGGCGGCTGGCGGCGGGGCAAGGCGGTCGGCCTCAAGCAGCACGCCGACGACGCCCTGGTGGACACGCCCTCGGTGGAGAGCGTCCTCGTCGTGCGCCGGCTGGGCGAGGCGGTCTACATGCTCGAGGGCCGCGACCACTGGTGGCACGACATCGTGGAGCGCCAGCCGGCGCACTGCCCGCCCACGCCGGTCGAGTCGGAGCACATGCTCTACCTGCTCTACACGTCGGGCACCACGGCCAAGCCGAAGGGCATCGTGCACACCACGGCGGGCTACCTGGTCGGCACGAGCTTCACCCACGAGACGATCTTCGACGTCAAGCCGGACGACGTCTTCTGGTGCGCCGCCGACATCGGCTGGGTGACCGGCCACAGCTACATCGTCTACGGGCCCCTGGCCAACGCAACGACCAGCATCCTCTACGAGGGCGCGCCGGACACGCCGGCCTGGGATCGCTGGTGGCGCATCGTCGAGGACCACAAGGTCACCATCCTCTACTGCGCGCCCACAGCCATCCGCGCCTTCATGAAGCAGGGCGAGGCCTGGCCGCAGGGGCACGACCTCTCGAGCCTGCGCCTGCTCGGCTCCGTCGGCGAGCCGATCAACCCCGAGGCCTGGCTCTGGTACCACGAGCATGTCGGCGGCGGGAAGGCGCCCATCGTGGACACCTGGTGGCAGACCGAGACGGGCATGATCCTCATCACGCCGCTGCCCGGCGTGACCACGACGAAGCCCGGTTCCGCGACCTTCCCCTTCCCGGGCGTCGAGGCCGACGTGGTGGACGCCGACGGCCGTTCCGTGCCGCTCGGCGGGGGCGGCTATCTCGTCCTCACGCGACCGTGGCCCGCGATGCTGCGTGGCATCTACGGCGACCCCGAGCGCTACCGGCAGACCTACTGGAGCCGCTTCCCGGGGATGTACTTCACCGGCGACGGCGCGAAGCGGGACGATGAGGGCTACATCTGGCTGCTCGGGCGAGTGGACGACGTGATGAACGTGGCCGGACACCGCATCAGCACCACCGAGGTCGAGTCGGCGCTGGTGGACCACCGGTCGGTGGCGGAGGCGGCGGTGGTGGGCAAGAGCGACGCGGTCAGCGGCCAGGCCATCTTCGCCTACGTCATCCTCAAGGCCGGGCAGGAGCCATCCGAGGCGCTGGCGCTGCAGCTGCGCGAGCACGTGGCCCACGTCATCGGTCCCATCGCCCGGCCGCGGCACCTGCTGTTCACGCCGGATCTGCCCAAGACACGCTCGGGCAAGATCATGCGCCGCCTCCTGCGCGATCTGGCCGAGGGCCGCGTGCTGGGCGACACCACCACGCTCGCCGACGCGATGGTCGTGGACTCCATCCGCGCCGCCTCCGGACGGGGCGAGGACGAGTAGGGCTCGGCCATGCCCTTCCGCATCTTCCGACGCGGCGAGCCCGAAGAGGAGCCGCCCCCGGCACCCGGCGCCCAGCCGCTGCCGCCGGGCATCCCCTTCGACGCGCTCACCGAGGAGTGGCGCCTGGTGGGCGTCATGGAGGTGCAGGGCCGTCTCTCGGATGCGCTGAACCGCCGCGAGCCGATCCCCATCACCGCCGTTTCCTGGGCGCCGATCGACGAGAGCGCGCCCTTCGCCCCGGTGCCCGGCCTCAAGTCCGTGGACCCGTACGATCTCATCGTCGTGCTGGGCGGCCGGGACAGCCTGCCCGCCTACGACGACCGGCAGCGCGCGGCGCACAAGCTCCACAAGGTGGCCTACGACGTGGCCCTGGACTGCCCGCCGTTCCGCGTCGTGGGCACCATCCACCTCTTCCCCGGCAGCGAGCCGGATCGCCTCCTGGAGCGGCAGACCGAGCTGTTCGTGGCCGTCACCGACGCCGTGACCTTCGTGGACACGCGGCGCGTCGGAGACACCAGCGAGGTGGCCCTCGTCAACCGCAGCTACCTCAAGCGCGTCGAGCAGATCGATCGCCGCACGAACGAGGCCGTGCGGCCGCTGCCCGGCAAGCCCCTGGGCGGGACCAGCCACCGGCAGGGCTAGGCCGATACGGCGCTGCTCGTCTATCGCCGCGCACCCGGGGTCGGGTCAGGCGCGGACGGGCTCGCGCTGGCGGCCGAGGAAGCCGAAGAGGCCGCGCTCAGCGGCGCGAGAGGCCATCGGCGCCTCGCGCTGAAGGAGGCGGTCGGCGAGGCGCTCGAAGTCCTCGGTGACCTTCTCCCGGGGGAACTTCTCCACGACGGTGGTGCCCTCGTTCGCGGCGCGCACGAAGAGGAACCCGCCCGAGCGGATGGTGCCCAGGGCGGGCATGCCGGTCGTGCGCTCCATGTCCGCCACGCTCACGCCGCTGTTGGCGCGGTTGACGACCATCGAGATGCGGTCTCGGATACCCAGCTCCCCGGCGATCTCGAAGAACTGGACCGCCGCGCGGATGGCCGGGATGTCGGGCGTGACCGGCACGAGGATGCGGTCACAGCGCTCGAAGATGGCCCGGTTCAGCGGCCCGTAGTCGGGGTGGAGATCGATGATCAGCGCGTCGAAGCCGAGCTTGGAGCCCGAGAGGTGGTCGGCCAGCCGCTGCGGATCGATCGACTCGGTCTGCATCGGCCTGGCGGCGAGGACGGCCACGCGGAGGCCGTTGGCGTGGGATGTGGCCACACTGGCGAGACCCTGGGCGAGGGTGTCGTCCTGCTCCCAGGCGTCGGCGACGGTCTCCACCTGCTCCAGCCCGAGCGAGGTGGCGATGTGGCCGGTGACCGTGTCCGCGTCGATGAGCAGCACTCGCTGCTGGCGCTTCATCTGGAGCGTGGCGGCCAGGTTCGTGGCCAGGGTCGTCTTGCCCACGCCGCCCTTCGGGTTGAAGATGGCCACGATCATCGCCCGCCGGGCCAGCCCGGCCGGGTCGAGGTCGCCGGCGGCGAGGATCGGTCCGCTGCCGTCGTCGAAGGTCTGGGCGCGGATGAGCATGGCCTCGACGCGCCAGCGCAGTGACTCGGCGCTGTAGGGGCGCGTGAAATACTCGGTCGTGTCGTGCGCCTGTTGCGAGGCGTTCAGACGCTCGAAGGCGCGCTGCGAGAGGACCATCAGCGTGGGCACGTCGCGGCCGTCGCCGTGGAGGTTGCTGTACAGCTCGAGCGAGGCGTTGAAGTCGGTCTCGCCGTCGATGATGGCCAGGCCGATGTCGCGCCGCTCGCGGAGGAGCGCGTCGAACGCGTCGGCCGGGCCGGCCTCGAGGACCTCGAAGCCCGCCTCGCGCAGCCCGGCGGAGACCAGCTTCAGCTCGTCCCGAGGCAGCGCGCAGACGACGGCCGGTCGGGCCACGTACTGGGTCCTTTCTGTATCGGTCGGGTTCGATCAGGCGTCGGACTCGGGGTCCCGAGCCGAGATGTTGAGCACGCCCTCGCCGGCTGCGACGATGCGGGCGGCGAAGCCGGGCAGCGCGCGGACGGCATCGCCGAGCGAAACGTCGGGATCATGGGTGGCCTTGAACACGAACTCGCCGTCCGGCCCGGAGCTGACGCCGACCGACTGGATGCCGGGCAGCCTGGCCAGGTGGCGCTTGAAGGAGGCGATCGAGGCGACGCTGACGAGGCCCACGACGACCACGTTCGTGGTCACCGAGTGCCCGCTCTTCCCGTTCTTCGGCGCGGATGCGAGGTCGCCCAGGCGGGCCGCGAGGGACTCCTCGCTGAGCTCCTCGATGGGCTCCTCGACCGGGGCTGCCGCTACAGCTTCAGGCTCGAGCGCCGCGTCGAGCGGGGTGTCCAGCCCGAGGGCCGCGAGGCGCGGGTCCGTGGTCGCGGCGGGCTCGGTCTCAGCGACAGGCGCGGCCTCCGTCTCGGCCTTGGCCTCCGTCTCGGCCTTGGCTTCCGTCTCTGCCTCGGTCTCGGCCTGGACGGCGGCTTCGGCCGTCTCGCGCACGAGCGTGGCGAGGGCCTCCTGGCGCGCCGCGGCGTCGGCCTCCTCGAGCGTGGGGGGATCGGGCATCTCTGCGGCCAGGGCGGCGAACGCGCCCGGATCATCGACGCCCTCGAGCCCGCCGAAGAAGGCGTCCATCTTCGCCTCGTAGGCGGTGATGCGCGCCTGCATGTGGTGGATCTCGCGCTCGATGAGCGCGGCATGGCCCTCCAGGCTGAGCTCCAGCTCCTGCTTGCGGCCGGAGATGCGCTCGTCGGTCTCGGCCCGGAGGCGGGCGATCTCGGCCTTCGACCATTCCTTGATGGCGGTGATGTCGTCGTCGGCCAGGCGGCGCAGCTGCTCGACCTCGGCGGCGGAGCGGGCATGGACACCGGCCACGAACGACTTCGCGTCCTGGCGGAAAGCGTCGAGCGTTGCGGCCCGACTCTCCTCGGCCGCGGTGCGCATGGCGCGCACGAGGTCGGCCAGGAAGCGGGCGGGCCGGCGGGCGGTGGTGGGCGTCGCCGGCTGGGCGGCGGCGGGAGCTTCGGCGGCGAGAGCCTCGGCGACGGTCGGTGCCAGTGCCGGCTCCTCTGCCGCGGGCGCGGCGTCGGTCGGTGCCACGGCAGCGTCGTCGGGGACGGGCTGGTCGGACTCCGCCGGCTCGGCGGGCGTGCCGCCCCCCCAGAGGCGGAATCCGGTGCGCTGTTCGGTCGAAGCCATCGTCAGCGATCCTCGATCTTCGTGCGGTGCGGTGCGGTTACCCCGCGTACGGGCATGCTAGGACGGGGAGAGCGCAGTTTCGAGGTGGACAGAGGTACCGGCCGTTCCGGCCGGTGGTACCGCCTCGGGTCGCCCAGGCCTGGGCCGGCCGATGGTCACCGGCCCCTCGTCGAACCGGGGTAGGATGGCGCGGTGCGCCTCGACGATCGCCTCGGCCGCCCGCTCCACGACCTCCGCGTATCGGTCACCGACCGCTGCAACTTCCGCTGCGTGTACTGCATGCCCAAGGAGGTCTTCGGCCACGACTTCCGCTTCCTGGACCGGAACGAGCTGCTCACCTTCGAGGAGACGGCCCGGCTGGTGCGCCTCTTCCTGGCGGCGGGCGTGGAGAAGGTGCGCCTGACCGGCGGCGAACCGCTGGTGCGCCGCGACCTGGAGCGGCTGGTGGCGCTCATCGCGCCGTTGCCCGGCCTGCGGGACCTGACGCTGACCACGAACGGGTCGCTCCTGGCGCAGAAGGCGCGCCCCCTCGCCAAGGCGGGCCTGCGGCGTGTGACGGTCAGCCTCGACTCCCTCGACGACGACGTCTTCCGGCGCATGAACGATGTGGACTTCCCCGTCGGGCGCGTGCTCGACGGCATCGCCGCCGCGGAGGTCGCCGGGCTGGCGCCGATCAAGATCAACATGGTCGTGCGGCGGGGCCTGAACGAGGAGAGTGTGCTGCCCATGGCCCGCTTCTTCGCGCAGCGCGGCCACATCCTGCGCTTCATCGAGTACATGGACGTCGGCCACAGCAACGGCTGGCGGCTGGACGATGTCGTGCCGGCGGAACGGATCGTGGCCATGATCGACGCGGAGATGCCGCTGGAGCCGGTGGCGCCGAACTACCCGGGCGAGGTGGCCGACCGCTGGCGGTACCGCGACGGCGACGGTGAGGTGGGCGTCATCGCGTCGGTCACGCAGCCCTTCTGCCGCGGTTGCACGCGGGCGCGTCTCTCCGCCGAGGGCGAGCTCTACACGTGCCTCTTCGCCGTTGGTGGCCACGATCTGCG
>JBGPMJ010000126.1:0-7077 GCA_041486935.1 Candidatus Limnocylindria bacterium
CCGTCGCCCCGATCTGGGCGCTTCGTGCCAGTACTACTGACATCAGGTGCGACTCAGACGGTCGGGGCGGACGCCTCCCCTGGCGCCAGCACGATGGCCGCGACCTTGCGGCGCTCTCGGTGGCGGGCGGCCTTGGCGCGGTTGCCGCACGTCGTCATGTCGCACCACTTGCGGCGGCCGGTGCGCGAGGAGTCGAAAAAGGCCCAGCTGCAGCTCTCGTTGGCGCAGACCCGTAGCCGGTCGATCTTGCCCTCGCCGAGGTAGCGCGCGATCGACTCGGTGAGGCGGGCCATGGCGCCCTCGATCGGGTCGCCCTCGTGGCGGTGGCCCATCGTGACGCCGTCAGGTGAGGGCACGAGGACGGTCACGTAGTGCGTGCGCAGGACCCGGTTCACCTCGGCCAGCTCGCCGCGGGCGGGGGGGCGGCGATCGACACTCGCGTCCACGAGCTCGCGCATGGCCCCCCGCACGCGACGGACCTTCGCCAACAGCTTCTCACCGTACGCGGCGTCGGAGGCGATCCGCGCCAGCTCGGCCCGCCTCGCGTCGGGATGCAGCAGGTTGTGCCCGATGAGCCACTCCAGGGCCGCCTCCGGCGTGCCGAAGTGGTCCTGCCATGAACCCTTCTCGAGCTCGAGCGTGTTGATGAAGTCAAGGCCCGTGTCGAGGCTCACCTGGTGACCGTGGGGCACGGCGTGCGGGTCGATCGGGGTCTCGTGGTGGGCGCTGTGAAGCATCGCTAACCATTGTAAAGGTGTTGACAGGTTATCCGCAAGCGACTAGACTCACAGTAACCGTTACGCAGCAGTGCAACGGTTACTGGGAAAGGATGGAGAGGTCGTGGAAGCGCTCATCTTCATCGTGGGGCTCGGGCTCGCCCTGATCGTCTTCCTGACGTTCGTCGTGATGTTCCTGCTCCTCTTCGATGTCACTGCGATCGCGTGGGACGCCGACTCCCGCGATCAGGTGCAGGACGACCATCAGCGACGACTACCGAGAGGGATCTGAATATGTGGCAGCTGTACCTCCTGCGGGCCAGGGACATCGCGGCCGACCGGGTGCGCGAGGCCGAGCGTGAGCGCCAGGTGCGCGAGTTGCGGCGTGCACTCTCCGAAGGTCCGCAGCGCACGACCCGCCGACCGACCGGCGACCGTGCCGACGGCTGACCAGGCCGTTCCCCGGCGGGCTCTCGGGTATCCTGAGGACCCGCCGTTTCGATTCCCGGAGGAGTTCCGTTGCCGTCTGCCCCGCTGCGCCTGGGCGCGCTGAACTGGAACCAGTACGCGACCTGGGAGCAGCTCCTCGGGGCCGGCGTGCGCGCCGGCCGGCTGGGCTATGACACGCTCTGGACATGGGACCATCTGTATCCCATCGTCGGCTCGCACGAGGGCCCGATGTTCGAGGCCTGGCTCACCCTTGCCGCCTGGGCTCAGCGCACGGAACGCATCCGCATCGGCCTGATGGTCGGGGCCAACACCTTCCGCAACCCGGCCGTCGTGGCCAAGATGGTCACCACCCTCGACCACCAGAGCGGCGGGCGGGCCATCCTCGGCATCGGCGCGGCCTGGTTCGAGACCGAGCACGAGGCCTTCGGGCTGCCCTTCGGCGAGGGCGCCCCGGAGCGGCTGCGCTGGCTGGCCGAGGCGTTGCCCGTCCTGCGCGGGATGCTGCGCGGCGAGACGCCCAGCGCGACCGGACCGCACTACGCCATGAAGAACGTGCACAACGACCCGCCGCCGGTCCAGGAACGCCTGCCCATCGTCGTCGGCGGGGGCGGCGAGCGGGTCACCCTGAAGCTCGTGGCCCGCTACGCCGATGCGTGCAACATCGGCGGCGGCCTGGCCACCGTGACCCGCAAGGAGGCGATCCTGCGCCGGCATTGCGAGACGGTCGGCCGCGACGAGCGCGAGATCGAGCGCACCACGAACGTCGGCGTGGTCGTCATCCGCGACTCGGAGGCGGAGGCCCGGCGCGTCTTCGAGGCCATCTTCGAGCGCAACGGGCGGGCTCGCCTATGGCACGACCAGCCGGTCGGAACGCCGGAGCAGGTGGCCGCGAAGCTGGCCCCCTACCGCGATCTGGGCTACCACCACCTCATCGCCGGCTTCCCCGCGCCGTACGACGAGGAATCGATGACGCGCTTCCAGACCGACGTGCGCGCGCTGCTCGAGCGAGATGCCTGAGGGGACCGTCGCCGGGCGGCATCGCAGCTAAGCGGCTGATAAGCGGCGGGGCCTAGATTCCGGTCAGACGTCCGCCGACACCCGAGTGCCCTGGGTGCCGCCGGACGTCCGCTCTCCCGTTCGAAGACCGCCCGCCGAGTCGCCCGCCACCCGCCCTCGCCGGCCGCCGAACGGCCCGCCGAACCTCCGTTTCGTGCCGCCCGCGCGCGGCCGCCGGTTCGGCCCGCCGCAACGAGGCCAGCATGCCCGAGACGACCTTCGACTGGCGGCGGCTCGACGCGCCGCCGCAGCCATCCCCGTCCGCCGGCCCGACGCCGGCGGCTCCCTCGCGGCGCGCCCTGGCCGGGGCGGGGATCGGCGTCGCGCTCGCGGTCCTCGCCGCGGGCGCCTACCTCGCTGCCACGGCGCCGGACCCATCGGTCGTCATCGATGGGGCCGCGATGTCCACGGGCGACCCCGTCGACGGGCCCACCGGAGGGCAGGTGGTCGTGGACGTCAGCGGTGCCGTGGGGCGGCCGGGACTCGTCACGCTGCCCGCCGGCAGCCGCGTCGGTGACGCGATCGCCGCGGCGGGCGGCTTCGGACCGGGCGTCGACGTCCGAGCGGCCACCTCGCTGAACCTCGCGGCGCCCCTCGCGGACGGCGCGCAGGTCGTGGTGCCGGAGCGAGGCGCGGGCGCGACATCGGGCGCCGGTACCGCCACCGTGGACGCGCAGACCCGCGGCAGCCGGCCGCTCGATCTCAACACCGCCTCCGAAGCGGAGCTAGAGACGCTGCCCGGCATCGGTCCCGTCACCGCCGCGAAGATCGTGGCCGCGCGCGGCGAGGCGGCCTTCACGAGCGTGGACGACCTCCGCACGCGCAAACTCGTTGGCCCGACCACCTACGAGCGCATCCGCGACCTCGTGCGCGTCGGGGGATAGGCGATGCCCCGCGTGGGCTGGGTCGCACTCGGCGGCATCTTCGCGGCGCTCGGCGCGGCGGGGGGCGAGGCACGCCCCGCGGTCGCAGCGTCCGTGGTCGTCGCCGCGGTCCTCGTCGGGGCGGCCAGGCTGCGGCGGCGCCGCGTGATGGGCCTGGCCGCCGGCGCGTTGCTCGTCCTGGTCCGCGTGGCACTCGGCACCCTGGGCGGTGGCGAGGTGCCACCACCGCCTCTCGGCGCCACGGCCGACTGGACCGCGAGCGTCGTCTCGATCGGAGCCCCGGCCGAGGGGGAGCAACGGGCGGTCCTCGAGTTGCTGTCGCCGTCCCCGGGCCGCGCCTGGGCACGCCTGCCACGCTACCCCGCCGTCATCCCCGGCGACCGGATCCGCTTCCGCGCCGCGCTCGAGCCGCTCCCCGTCGACGGGGGATTCGCGACCTACCTGGCACGGATCGGCGTCGCCGCCACGGTCGAGGTTCGCGCCCTCGAGCTGTCGTCGGGCACCGAGACCGGCGCGGCCGTCGAGCGATACCGGCGCGCCGCCGGTGACGCCGCCGCGGCGGTCCTCCCTGAGCCCGAGGCCGGGCTGGCGGCGGGCATCGTGATCGGACTCCGCGACCGCGTGGATCGGTCCGTTGCCGCCGACCTGACCACGGCCGGCCTCAGCCACGTGGTCGCCATCAGTGGCTGGAACATCGCCCTCGTCGGCGCCCTCGCGGCCGCCGCGCTGCGGCGCTGGTCGCGCCGGCGGCGAACACTGGCGACGATCGCCGTCATCGCCGGGTATTCGGTCCTGGCGGGCGGCGGCGCCAGCGTCCTGCGGGCGGCGCTGATGGCCGCCGTCGTCCTCGCCACCCGGGAGACCGGGCGTCCGGGCCGCGCTGCCGCCGCGCTCGGCGTGGCCGTCTGGGCACTCCTGCTGGTCGATCCCGAGACGGTCACGGACCCGGGATTCGCGCTATCGGTCGCGGCCACGGCCGGGCTGCTGGCCTGGGGCGGGCCACTCACCGAGGCCCTCCGGCGCCGCCTTCCGGCCCGGTGGCCGGCCTGGCTGTGCGAGTCGTTGGGCGTCTCGCTCGCGGCGCAGGCCGCGACCCTGCCGATCGTCCTCTTCGCCTTCGGGCGCGTCTCATTCGTGGCCCCGCTCGCGAATCTCCTCGTGGCGCCGCTCATCGCACCGGCCATGGCCGTGGGAGCGGCCGCCGTCGCCGTGGGCGGCCTCGTGGCGGCCGGCGCGCCCGCGGCACTCGGCGTGCCGGTCGCGGTCGCCGGCCGCATCACGCTCGGCGGCATCGTCGCCGTCGGACATGCCACGGCCGCCCTGCCCTTCGCCAGCCTGACACTCGACGAGCGGACCGCCCCGCTGGCCGGGCTGCTCGCCGCGGGCGCCCTACTCGTGGCGGGGACGCGTCAGGGCCGGGCTGCCCTTGGCACGCTGCGCTCCCTTGGCGCGCTGCGCTCCGGGAAACCTGGTCGGCGCGCAGCCGCCCGTCGACCCGCCGCCCCCCGGGCGCAGTCAGGGCACCGAGCGGCGAACGTCGTCACGCGCGCGGCCGTGATCGGGCTCGCGGCGATCGTCGCCGCCGTCGCACTCGGCGCCGCGGCGAGGCCGGACGGTCGCCTCCGACTCACCGTCCTCGACATCGGACAGGGCGATGCGATCCTCCTGGAGGGCGACCGGGGCTCGCGCCTCCTCGTCGACTCGGGCCCCGATCCGGACCGGCTGCTGGCCCTGCTCGACGCCCGCCTGCCGCCGTGGGACCGGCGCATCGACCTGGTCGTGCTGACCCATCCCCACGAGGACCATGCTTCGGGCCTGGCGCTCCTCCTGGCGCGGTATCGCGTCGACGCCATCGCCGAGCCCGGGATGCGCGGTCCCGGCCCCGGATACGCCGCCTACCGCGCCGCACTGGCATCGCTGGGGCTGGCCAGCCGGCGCCTGGCGGCGGGCGACCACCTCGCGCTCGACGGCGCGACGATCGAAGTGCGCTGGCCGCCCCGCGACGGCGTGCCCGCCGAACCGCCTGATGCGGGCACCGGCATCAACAACGTGTCGCTCGTCCTCGACGTCCGCTTCGGGGAGCGGCGCCTCCTGCTCATGGGCGACGTCGAGGAGCAGATCGACCCGCAACTGCTCTCGGGCGGCATCGCCGACGGGCAGCGCCTCGACGTCCTCAAGGTCGCCCACCACGGCAGCCGCACCTCTTCCACGGAGGCCTTCCTCGGGGCCCTGCGGCCGCGCGTGGCCATCGTCAGCGCCGGTACCGGCAACCCGTACGGCCACCCCACGGCACAGGCGCTCGAGCGGCTGCACGCGGCGGGTGCACGCACCTACCGCACCGATCGCGACGGCAGCGTCACCGTCGACACCGACGGCCACGACCTGCGCGTCCATGCCTCGGGCGGGCGCGAGGCGGCCACCGGGACGGCCCCGCAGCCGCTGGCCCTCTTCCGCTGCGGTGCGCCTAGAATCGCCGGGTGGCCATCCCCGACCGGCGTCAGTCCGCTGCACTCCTCGCCGACCTCCGGCCCCCCGCCTGGCATCTCCGTCACGTCGCGGGCGTGGCCGAGATCGCCGCCTTCCTGGCCGATCGCCTCGCAGCGCGCGGCGTCGGGCTCGATCGTCGCCTGGTCGAGGCGGCGGCGCTCCTCCACGACGTGGACCGGCTTCTCGCCCCCGACGACCCGCTCGGCAAGCTCCCGCATGGGGACGCGGGCGCTCGCTGGCTGACCGGGCGCGGACATCGCGAGCTGGCGCGCGCAGTCGCGGCACATCCGGTGACCCGTCTCAGCGACGAGGCGCGCTTCCACCGCTGGGCCGGCCACGCCACGTGGGAGGAGAAGATCGTCGCCTACGCCGACAAGCGCTGCGGCCAGCACGTGGAGCCGCTGGCGAGCCGCTTCGCCGAGTGGGCCCGTCGCCACCCAGAGCATGGCGCCGAGCTGGCCGTGGCGCGGCCGCGGGCCGCCCGCCTGGAGCGCGAGGTGTGCGCCGCTGCCGGAGTCCGGCCGGACGAGGTCCGTCGTTTGCGCTGGGTGGCGGCGGCATGGCCCGTGCCCTCCGAGCGCGTCGCATGACGGCCAGCCTCGCCTACCTCTGGGGCGAGGACGCCTTCGCCATCGAGCGGGGACTGGCCGGCCTGGCCAGCTCGCTCGGTGAGCCGGACGTTCCGCTCGAGACGTGGCACGTGGACGGCCAGGAGGAGGCCGGCGCGGACGGTGAGCGGCGGGCGGCTCGGCTCCTGGAGCGGATCGCCGAGCGCGTCGGGACGGCGCCGCTCTTCGGCGGGGGCACGCTCGTCGTGGTGCGCCAGCCGGGGCCGCTCCTGCGCGAGAAGACGACCCGGGAGCGGCTGCTGCGCCTGCTCGCCGAGGTCCCGCCCGGCAACGGCCTCGCCTTCACCGAGCTGACCGACGGCTCAGCGCGACGCTCGAAGGCGTCCGATGGGTTGCGGGACGCGGTGGCCGCCGCGGGGGGACTGGTACGCGAGTACCCGGCCCTCAAGCGCGAGGGGATGGAGCGCTGGGTGGTCGAGCGGGCGGGTGAGCTGGGGCTGCGGCTCGGGCCGGGGGCCGCACGGCTCCTCGCCGAGCGCGTGGGCGCCTTCGTGCGCGAGGGCGACGTGGATCGCCGCCGGCAGGCGGAGCTGGCGAACGGCGAGCTGGAGAAGCTGGCCCTCTACCGGCCGGACGGCACCGCCACGCGCGAGGACGTCGCGGAGCTCGTATCCGAGGCCGTTCCGGGCTCGACGTGGGCCTTCCTCGATGCGGTCGCGCTGCGGCGCGGCGCCGAGGCGTCACGACTGGCGGAGCGGCTCCTGGGGGAGGGCAGCGTCCTCCAGGTCCTCGTCTCGCAACTCCATCGCCGCCTGCGGGAGCTGGTCGTCGTGCGTGACCACCTCGCGGCGGGGACGCGTCCGGCGGAGCTGGTGCGGGTGCTGAAGCTGCAGCCGTTCCGGGCCGAGAAGCTCG
>JBGPMJ010000127.1:0-6973 GCA_041486935.1 Candidatus Limnocylindria bacterium
CGAGATCGACGGCTGGTGCGGTGCGAACTGCGCGGACGAGCGCAGGGAGGGCGAGAGCGAGACGCAGTTCATCTACAAGACGCGCAAGAAGGCCCTCGGGCCCTACAAGCGGACGCTGTGGGAGCTCCCGACCAAGGACGAGATCATCGCCGCCCAGGAGGCCAAGATCGGCTTCCTGATGGACCAGCTCGCCGTCAGCGGCACGGCGGCGCTCGTCGCACGGTACGTGCGGCCGCTGGCGATCTCCCGACCCCTGCCGCAGAGCCTGCGCGGCGCCTCAGTGGCGCAGGGGTGAGCGGCGCGGGCAGGCGCTGAAGAAGTCAAGCCAGACCTCGCCGTCGCGGATCGTGACGGTCGGGTGCCTGAAGGGCCCGACACCGGAGACCTCGAGGCGGGCACCCGCCCGGGCGAGGAGGGCCACGATCTCCCGCTGGGCGTACGCGTCGAGCGGCTCGAGGCCGTCGAGGCGGACCCAGTCATCGTCATCGAGCGGCTCGGCCGGGTCGTTCCAGCGCAGTGACACGTCGCCCACCCCGATGTTGCTGCCACAACAGCCGGCCTTGAACCAGTCGATGAGCAGCCGCCGCCCGCGGGCCAGTGCGGTCAGCTCCGACCGTGCGCTGGGGGCGACGTCGATGGCGCGTGCGTGCGTTCCCGCCGGGAACTCCATGCCTCGAGCATACGCCGGGGTCACCGATCGGTCGCTCCCGGAAAGTCTCAGGCGCCGGCCGCATCCATCGAGGCGACGAGGATCTCGAGGGCGTGGTCGACCTCGTCGGCGGTGGTGATCAGGGGCGGGATGATCCGAACCACCTGGGCATAGGAGCCGGCCGAGAGGACGATCAGGTCACGGTCGAGGGCCGCGGCCAGGACGCGCTTCACGACGTCCGCATCGGGCAGGCGGCCGTCGCCCTGGCCTGGCCGGACGAACTCGAGGCCGACCATGCAACCCAGTCCCCGGACGTCGCCCAGCGAGGGGAAGCGGCCCTGGACCGTGCGCAGGCCGTCGAGCAGCTGCCGGCCGCGAGCGGCGGCGTTGGCGACCAGCCCCTCGTCTTCGATCACGTCGAGCGTCGCGTTGGCGGCGGCACAGGAGACGACGTTGCCGCCGTAGGTGCCGCCATGCGCGCCGGGCGCCCAGCGCTCGAGCAGCTCGCGCCGCGCGAGGATTCCGGATAGCGGCAGCCCCGAAGCGATGCCCTTGGCCATGACCAGGATATCCGGCTCGACGTCCCAGTGGCGGAC
Source organism: Candidatus Limnocylindria bacterium (assembly GCA_041486935.1). Taxonomy (GTDB): domain Bacteria; phylum Chloroflexota; class Limnocylindria; order Limnocylindrales; family CSP1-4; genus CSP1-4. The sequence goes on from JBGPMJ010000127.1 coordinate 1,246, forward strand.
CGCGAACAGCTCGCCGGTGCGCCCGAAGCCGGTCTGCACCTCGTCGGCGATGAGCAGGATGCCGTGCCGGCGGGTGATCTCGCGCAGCCGCGGCAGGAACGTCGGGGGCGGCACGACATAGCCACCCTCGCCCAGCACCGGCTCGACGATGACCGCCGCTACGCGGTCGGGGAAGATCAGCTGCTGGAACAGCAGATCGAGCCGCTCCTCCCAATCGCAGGTGCAGGCCTCGATGGCGTGCGGGCCGCCCGCGGCGCAGTAGCAGTACGGGTAGTCGGCGTGGTAGACGGAGCCGGGCAGCGGCTCGAAGTGGCCGCGATAGATGTTCTTCGCGCTCGTCAGCGCCATCGTCTGCGCCGTGCGGCCGTGGAAGCCGCCGCGGAAGGCGATGATCGCGGCCCGGCCCGTGGCTACACGGGCCAGTTTCACCGCGGCCTCGACCGCCTCCGCACCGGAGTTGGAGAGGAACGCGCCCCACGGGCCGCCAGGCATCAGGCCGCGCAGTCGCTCGTGGAGGCGCAGGCCCGGTTCGTGGAAGACGATGTTCTGCTGGCCGTGCAGCAGCTTCGCGGCCTGTGCCTGGACGGCGGCCACGACCCGCGGGTGGGCGTGGCCGGTGTTCGTGACGCCGATGCCCGAGCTGTAGTCGAGGTACCGCTTGCCGTCGGTCGTGATCAGCCACGAGCCCTCGCCGCGATCGACGGTGAGGTTCGTGATCCGGCTCCAGACCGGTGGTACGACCGAGCGGTCGGGGAGCGTCCCGGCGGGGCCGGTTGAAGGCGTCGTGGTGGCCATGAGCGGCTGCCTCCCGTCAGGTCTGAGCGGACCGTCGCCCGGCAATGGTCGTGATCCCGACCGAGAGCACCGCGACGAGGAAGATGATCGAGCCGATGACGTACACCTGGACGGGCACGCCGACCTTCGCCTGGGCGTAGATGAACATCGGGAAGGTCTGGGTCCGGCCGGCGGTGAAGTTTGTGATCACGAAGTCGTCGATCGACAGGCTGAAGGCGAGCAGCGCGGCGGCGATGATGCCCGGCAGGATCAGCGGGAACGTCACCCTCCAGAACGTCTGCCACTGGTTGGCCCCCAGGTCCATCGCCGCCTCCTCGAGGTGTCGCGGGAAGCCGATCAGTCGCGCCCGGACGGTGACCACGACATAGCTGATGTTGAACAGGACGTGGGCGATGAGGATCGTCGTGAAGCTGAGCGGAAAGAACGGCGGCTGGCCGATCGAGACGTACAGGGTCAGCAGCGACGCGCCCATCACGATCTCGGGCGTGGCCATCGGCAGGAACACGAGCGAGTTCGTGAGGCCCTTGCCGCGGTACTGATAGCGCACCAGGGCCAGGGCCATCAGCGTCCCCAGCACGGTCGCGACGAGGGTGGACAGGAAGGCGATGACGAGGCTGAGCTCGACCGCGCTCGCGATGCCCGGCACCGCGAAGGGGTGGAGCCAGGCGTCCAGCGAGAACTGCTGCCACACGAAGTTCCGCCGCCCGGTCGGCTTGTTGAAGCTGAACAGGATGATGATAGCCACGGGCAGCAGCAGGTAGATGATCGCCAGACCCGTGTACGCGAACATGAGGTACCGGTCGGAGATCCGCCGGAGCCGTCCGCCGACCGACATGCCAGGCCGGCGAAGCGCGACGGTCCCGGTCGCTGTCGTCATCTACCGCCGACCCGTCGTCAGCTCTTCGGTGCCCAGGACCCGGGCATACACGGCGACGATCACCAGGATGCCGCACATGAGGATGAAGCTCAGGGCAGACGCCTGTGGGTAGTTCTGCTGCACGAGGAAGCGGTTCTGGATCACGTTGCCGAGCATCCGGGTGTCGGGATTGCCCAGAAACTCGGCATTCACGTAGTCGCCGACCGCCGGGATGAAGGTCAGGAGCGAGCCGGCGAAGACGCCGGGGAGCGACAACGGGAACGTGACCCGAACGAATGATTCCGAGATGAAGAGGCGGCCGACAACGGCGCCGACCACGACCGCCGCCGCGCCGACGACCCCGACGGGCCAGCCGAAGATGGCCGACAGGATGCCGGCGAGGATCCCGCCGACCGCTGCCCCGGCAACGAGCCCGCCGCGCTTCCAGGGACCCGCGTACAGGTCACGGGCCGCCTCGACGAGCCGCAGGTCGATCTTCTCGAGGGCGACGTAGATGGGCAGGGTCATGAACGGCAGGAAGTTGTAGGTGATCCCGGCGACGACCGCCATCGGGGTGGCGAGGACACGGAAGTCGCCGGGCAGGATCCCGATCGCCTTCAGCGGGCCGAAGAAGACGCCGTCGTCGCCCAGGATGATCTTCCAGCTCAGCGTCCGGAGGAGGAAGCTCGTGAAGAACGGCGCGACGACCAGGAACAGGAGGAGGTTCTTGGCCCGACCCCCCCGGATGGCGATGGTATAGGCGAGTGGGTACGAGATCAGGAACGTCAGGATCGTCGCGGCGAGCGAGTACGCGATCGACCGGCCGAGCTGCGGCAGGACTGGCGTGATCGCGTCGCGGTAGTTCGTCCAGTTCGAGAGCGAGAACGTGTAACCCCGCTCGAACGAGCCGCTCCAGAACGACGCCAGGAACACCTCGACGAGTGGATAGGCGAAGAAGACGAGGAGCCACAGCAGTCCCGGCGCAAGGAGCAGGTAGGGCGCGATGCCGCGGCGGCGCCGAAGCCAGGCGGTCATCTCGTGTCCTCGACGAGCGGCCGAACTGGCTCAGACGCCGATGACCTTCGCGAACTGCTCGTTGAAGTACTTCTCGTCGTCCTCGCTGAGGATGCCGAATTGCTTGAGCCGGCTTGCCAGACTGGCCGGCGGGAAGCGGAGCGGATCACTGGCCAGCGTCGGGTTCGTCTGCTGGAAGATCTCCTGCACGCCCTTCACGGGGGTCACGTACGAGATGCCGGCCTCGATCTGGGCGGCATGCTCGGGCACGTAGCACCAGTCGATCATCAGCTCGGCCGTGCCCTTGTGGACCGCGCCCTTCGGGATCAGGCAGTTGTCGGTCCACAGCATCGCGCCTTCGTCGGGGAAGACGAACTCGAGGGACGGCTTGTCGGCCTTGATCTGGACGATATCGCCGGACCAGGCCATCACGAGGACCGCGTCGCCCGACGTGAGGTCCTCGGTGTAGGCGTTGCCCTTGACGTCGCGGACGATCCCGTCCGCCTTGGCCTTCTGCATGGCCGCGATCGCCTGGTCGCACCCGGTGCGCGTCGGCGCCGTCGGGTCAAGCCCCAGGGCGAGCATCGTCAGGCCGACTGTATCGCGCATCTCCGTCAGGAACTCGACCTTGCCCTTCCAGCGCGGGTCGACCGTGAAGAACGACTTGAGGCTGCTGATCGGTCCGGTGACCGTCGGATCGTAGCCGATGCCGGTCATGCCCGTCTGCCAGGGCGCGTGGTGCTTCATGTCGGGGTCCCACGGGAGGCCCCGGTAGACGTCGCGGACGTTGGCCACGAAGTTCGGCATGTTGTCGAGGTTGAACTCCTCGACCCAGCCGCGACGGATCAGCCGGGCGGCCATCCAGTCGGTGAGGACGATCAGGTCCCAGCCGGGATCCTGGCCCTGGGTGATCTGGTTCCCGATCGTCGTGACGAAGCCCTCGTTCTCGTCGATCGTCTCTTGGTAGTTGACCTTGGTCCCGAACGCGGCCGCGAAGTCCTCAAGCGTCTTCCACTTGGTCTTGTCGTTGGGATCGACGTCGAGGTAGCAGCACCAGTTCGCCCAGTTGAGCTCCGTCGAGGCCGTGGCCTTCACCCCGCCCGGCGTGGCCGACGCCGGCCCGATCGTGGGCGCCTGGGTGCTCCCGGCCGGCGTCGCCGTCTGGCCGCCGGTGCCTGCCGTCCCGCAGGCTGCCAGGAACGCGCCGCAGCCGACGAGAGCCGTGCCCTGCAGGAACCGTCGTCGGTCGACGAGCGGGGCGTTGTTGACGTCCGGTCGAGACATGCGATCTCCTCCTTCTCGGTTGATCAGTCGGTGTTGTCCGGGTCCTGGTCGGTGGCGGCCGACGCCCCGGAATCCTCGACGACGAAACAGTGCCCGGGATCCCAGGCAAGGATGACCGCCTCGCCCTTCGACCACAGCTCGGACTTGGTCGCGCGCTCGAAGTTCTGCTCGTACACCGTCACCCGGTCGTCACCCGGGAGCCCCACGATGTACTGGGTGCTGACGCCGATATAGGACACGCTGGTGATGACGCCGGTCAGGCGATTCAGACCGCCCGGGACGTCCGCGTTCGGCTCGTACAGGCGAATCTTCTCAGGCCGGACGCCGAGGGCGATCGGGCCGATCCGGCCGTCGACTAAGGTCTTCGGGACCCGGACGCCCGTGCCGTCCGCCAGGCGAAAGCCGGCGTACTCGCCGGAGACGCCCTCCGGGACGGCGGGCAGCAGGTTGCAGACGCCCAGGAAGCCGGCCACGAACCGCGTCTTCGGTCGTTCGTAGAGGACCTCGGGATCGCCGAGCTGCTCGTACCGGCCGCGGTTCATGACGGCGATCCGGTCGGACATCGTCATCGCCTCCTCCTGGTCGTGGGTCACGTAGATGAAGGTGATCCCCACCTCCTGCTGGATGCGCTTGAGCTCGACCTGCATCTGCTTGCGCAGCTTCAGGTCGAGGGCGCCGAGCGGCTCGTCGAGGAGGAGCACGGCGGGCCGGTTGATGAGCGCACGCGCCAGGGCCACCCGCTGCGCCTGGCCGCCCGAGAGCTGGTTCGGCTTGCGCTTCTCGAAGCCGGGCAGCTCGACCAGCTCGAGCATCGCGGTGACGCGCTGCCTGATCTCACCGTCGGCGACCCCGCGCCGGCGCAGGCCGAAGGCGACGTTCTCGAAGATCGACAGGTGCGGGAAGAGGGCGTAGTTCTGGAAGACGGTGTTGACGTTGCGCTGGTAGGGGGGCAGCCAGGTCACGTCCTCGCCCTGCAACTCGATGAGGCCGCTGGTCGGCTGCTCGAAGCCGCCGATCATGCGCAGGGTGGTCGTCTTGCCACAGCCCGACGGGCCGAGGAGCGAGAAGAACTCCCCGTCCTGCACCTCGAGGTCGATGTGATCGACGGCGGTGATGTCGCCGAACGACTTGGTCACGTCGACGAGGCGGACGTCGATGGAGGGCACGGCCTGTTGGGGCTCCTCTGTCGGCGATGGTGGGCCAGTATACGAACGCCCCGAAAGGCGTGTCAATTCGCGCGGAGGGAGGGTCCGAAGTGCGAATCTCGTAGCGCTGCTCGGCCGGGTGGGCACGGATTTCGCAGACCGGGACGGTGTCGCTCCCGCGGAGCGCGGGTTCGCGGCGGTCGCGCGGCGCGCCCGGCGCGCCGGCATTAGGATTGTGACGCCGGGGCCGTCATAAACCCCGGCCGCCCAGCCAGTACCAGGAAGGGACTCCACCGCCCATGACCGCCATCAGCGAAGCCGCCATCCACGACGCGCTGCGTACCGTCCAGGAGCCCGAGCTGGGCGGCGACCTCGTCTCCCGCGGCATGGTCAAGTCGATCGCGGTGGACGCCGACCACGTGGCGTTGACCATCGAGCTGACCACGCCGGCCTGCCCCCTCAAGGACGAGATCACCGATCGCATCCGCGCAGCCCTGACGCCGCTGGGCGTCGGCGCCGTGGACGTGGAGTGGACCGCCGCCGTGCGCCGGGCGTCGCCCCAGGCCGCTCAGCAGCTCGTGCCGGGCGTGAAGAACATCATCGCCGTCGCATCGGGCAAGGGCGGCGTGGGCAA
>JBGPMJ010000128.1:0-6954 GCA_041486935.1 Candidatus Limnocylindria bacterium
AGAAGTGGACGATTCGTTCTCCTGGGCCTCGCCCCTCGGGGCGAGCGTGGCGCTCCTGCTCGTGTATGGCGCGATCCACGTCCTCTTCGGCGCGATCTACGTGCTCGCCGCCGAGACCGACATCGGCAACAGGACCCTCTTCGCCTCGCCGGGCCTCGACCAGGCGCTCTTCGGGGCCCTGCCGGCCGACCTCCTGCGGGACGATCGCGTCCTCGCCCAGCTTCGCTCGATCCTCTACCTGGTCATCGCCGGGCTGTTCGTCAGCCTGGGGATCGTCGAGCTCGCGCTGACTTGGTTCGGGCTTCACGATGGCCAGCGCTGGGCGGTCGTCGCGCTGGCCGTTTCCGGGCTGGCGATCGTCCCGTTCTGGGTGTTGGTCTTCCGCCCGTACATGGCGGCCGGCGTGCCGCTCGGGCTGTTCAGCATGCCACCATGGATCTGGGTCCCGGGCGTGCTGCTCATCCCGGGCACGGTGCTCGGCTGGATCGGGCTGCGCTGAGCCCGCCCCAGTTCACTCCCCCGCCGCGACTTCCGCCCCGGGCGCGTCCGCCGGCTGGTCGAGCACGAGGCTTGCCTCCGGCGGGAAGGAGACCGTGACCGCCTCGCCGATCGACGGCAGGGACAGGTTCGGGTCGTTGAACGTGTCGAGCGAGACCGTCGGCCCGCCGCCCAGCCGGATCCGGAGGCGCACGATCGAGCCGAGGAAGCTGATGTCCGTCACGGGGCCGCGCAGACGGTTGGCTCCCTCGGGACCCTCCTCCAGCGAGATGCTCTCCGGGCGCAGGGCGACCGAGACGATCTCGCCGCTGCGGGCGCCCGTGACGGGCGTCGCCGCGCGGATCTCCTGGCCCTCGACCGAGAGCCGGCCGGCCGAGGGATCGACGACCCGGGCGGCGAGCAGGTTGAGTGTCCCGACGAACGAGGCCACGAACGAGGTGGCGGGGAAGTTGTAGATCTCCGAGGGGGTGCCGATCTGCTCGATGCGACCCTGGCTCATCACGACCACCCGGTCGGACAGCGAGAGTGCCTCCTCCTGGTCGTGGGTGACATAGACGGTGGTGATGCGGAGCTGGCGCTGGATGGAGCGGATCTCGTTGCGCAGCGAGACGCGGATCTTGGCGTCGAGGGCAGAGAGGGGCTCGTCGAGCAGCAGCACCTGGGGCTCGACGGCCAGCGCCCGCGCCAAGGCGACACGCTGTTGCTGGCCGCCCGAGAGCTGGTATGGGTAGCGATCCGCCTTCTCGGGCATGTGGATCAGCTCGAGCAGCTCGCCGACCCGCTTCCTGATGGCGTCCTTGGGCTGCTTCTTGACGCGCATGCCGAAGCCGACGTTGTCTGCCACGGTCATGTTCGGGAAGAGGGCGTAGGACTGGAAGACCATGCCCACGTTGCGCTTGTTGGGCGGCAGGTTGGTGATTTCCTTGCCGTCGACCTTGATGGTGCCCGAATCGGGGTACTCGAATCCGGCGATCATGCGCAGCGTCGTCGTCTTGCCGCAGCCCGACGGTCCGAGGAAGGAGACGAACTCGCCGCGATGGGCGGAGAGCTGGAAGTCCTCCACGGCCGCAAATGCGCCGAAGCGCTTCTGGAGGTGGGACAGCTCCAGGAACCCCATGCCTGCCTCGCTCATCAGTGGGCGCCACCGATCTCGATCCGGGTGCGGGCTCCGCGGCCAAGGAAGGCGATGAAGATCATGGCCAGCCAGGTCAGGCCGAAGCTGATGAGCGAGACCGCCGCCGGCTCGTAGGCCTTGGACTCGCTGAGCAGGTTGAGATAGGGCCCGAAGGCTGGCCGCGACAGGAAGTTCGCGATGGTGAACTCGCCGAGGACGATGGCCAGAGTCAGGAAGGCGCCGCTCAAGAGGGCCGCGCGCAGGTTGGGCAGGATGACCCGCAGGATGATGGTCAGCCATCCTGCGCCCATGCTCTGCGCTGCCTCGGTCAGGCTCCGGATGTCGATGGCGCGCAGTCCGGTGTCCACGGCCCGGTACATGTACGGAAGCGACAGGACGATGTAGCCGGCGACGAGCAGGGCGCTGCTGCCGATGTCGGTGTGGGTGAAGGGCAACGGCGGGCGACTATAGACACGGATGAGCCCGAAGACGAGGACGACGGCCGGGATGACGAACGGCAGTAGCGTGACGAACTCGACGAGCGACCGGGCCCGGGGCACCCGCAACTGGACCCAGTACGCGGTCGGCACGATGAGCGCCAGGCTGGCCGCGATGGTCAGCAAGCCGATGACCAGCGAGTAGAGCAGGCTGGTCAGGAACTTCGGGTCCTTCAGGGCGTTGGTATAGGCGGCGAACGCAGGCTGGGCCTTGAGCGAGAAGTCGAGTGTCGCCACGAGCGGCAGGAAGAAGTACAGGACGCCGAGCAGGAAGATCAGCCACCAGGCGATCGAGCCGCGCCGTCGCCTCATCGCCGCCAGCGCTCCGCGCGCCGCTGGAGGACGGTGTAGACCACGATGGAGGCGCCCATCACGGCGACCATGCCCATGGCCATGGCGTAGCCGAGGCCAGGGTTGTGGAGCACGTCGCCGGCGATCTGATTGCCGATCAAGAGGGTCACGAGGGGGATCAATCCGCTGGTCAGCTGGTAGGCCGTGGCCTGGGCGCCAAAGGCATTGCCGAAGAGCAGGATCATCGTGCCCAGGATGGTCGGGAACAGGATCGGCAGTGCGACCCGCTGCCAGTACTGGAGCGAGCTGGCCCCCATGTTCTCCGCCGCCTCACGCCACTCCGGCCGGAGGCCGTCGATGGCGGGCGCGATGATGAGGACCATGAGCGGGAACTGGAAGTATAGATAGACCAGCTCCAGCCCGAGCTTGCTGTAGATGGTGAAGCCCGAGGCATATGGGTCGATCCCGAAGTTCTTCAGGAAGACCGTCACCATGCCGAGCTGGCCCAGCGTGAAGATGAAGGCCAGGGCGAGCGGCACGCCGGCGAAGTTCGAGGCCACCCCGCTGAACGTCATGAGGGCATCGCGCAGGACGCGAGGCAGGCCGCCCAGGATGACGGCGTAGGCCAGCAGGAAGCCGAATACGCCGCCGATCACGGCGGTCACCAGGCTGACCTCGATGCTGACCAGGAAGGCGTTGGCGATGCTCGGCGTGGCGAGATCTGCGTAGTTCTGGAGGGTGGTCTGACCCGCGTTGTTCTGGAAGCTGCCGAGGACCAGGTAGGTCACCGGCGCGCCGATGAAGAAGATGGCGAACAGGAAGAACGGCGCCAGCCCGAGCCACGACCGGGAGAAGCGGCGAGCGGGACGCGCCAGAGGCGCGGCCCGCTCGCCGATCGCAGTCATGGCAACCGAACGGCTGCTATGAAGTGCCTACTGCGGCGGGACGACGACGTCGACGCCGACGGTCTTGTCCCAGCCCTCGGTGATGAGCTTCGTGGCTACTGCCAGCTGAGCCGGCGTCGGGAAGACGGCGCCGGTCGAGTCGGGCAGCTTGGCGGCGAGATCCGCCGGGACCACGCCACGCGCGACCATGTCGTCGTAGCGGATCGGGTTGCAATAGCCCTTCAGCCAGAGGAGTTGACCCTCGTCGGAGTAGAGGTATTCCATCCACAGCTTGGCGGCGTTCGGATGGGGCGCGTACTTGCTGATGGCCTGGACGTAGACGCCGCCGAAGCGGCCGCTGGCCGGGACGGTCACGTTTATGGTCGGGTTGCCGGCGGTCGCGTCACGATGCGCCAGGCCGTTGTAGGACCAGCGCATGGCGATCGGCGTGGCGCCCTGGACGATGGTGCCGGGGTTGGCGTCGACCGGCACGAAGTTGCCGGCGTCGACGACCTTCTTCCAGAAGTCGAGGCCCGGCTGGGCGTTGTCGAGGGAGCCGCCATTGGCCAGCGCGGAGGCGTAGACGGCCGAGATGGCCTGGCCGGAGGCACGCGGGTCGCCGTCCAGCGCGACCTGGCCCTTGTATTCGGGCTTCAACAGGTCGGACCAGTCCTTCGGCGGGTTCGGCACCACGGCGGTGTTGGTCGTGAAGGACATGACGCCATAGTAGTCGCCCCACCAGGCGCCATCGGGAGCCTTGGCCGCAGCGGGGATGCTGTCCCAGGTCGCGACCTTGTAGGGTGTGAAGAGGTCCTTGTTGCTCTCACCGAAGTCGTAGGCGACGTCGACCACGTCCGGCGCCTGCGGCCCGGGGTTGTCCTTGTTGGCCTTGATGGCCTCGATCTCGACGCCGGAACTTACTCCGGGACTGAGCTCATTGACGGCGATGCCGTACTTCGCCTTGAAGGCCTCGATGACCTCGCCGTAGTTGCACCAGTCGTGCGGCAAGGCGATGGTGGTCAGGTTGCCCTCGGCCTTGGCCGCCGTGACCAGCGCCTCGGGCGCCCCGCCGCCGGCCGGTGCCGGGGTGGGGGTGGCCGCGGCCGAGCAGGCCGCGAAGACCAGGCCGGAGACGGCCAGCAGGCTGAGGGGGCGCGAACGGGAACGGATCATCGACTGACTCCTCCTCCGATCATCTGGGCCTACGGCATCCAGGCCTTCCAGGTCGACTCGTGCTCGTCGACCCACTTCTTCCCCGCCTGCTCGGCGGTCATGTTCTGGTTGGTGATGTAGTCCGAGACGAGGTTCTGGTCGTCGTTCGTCCACGTGAAGTTCTTGACCATCTCGTAGGCCTTGCCGCCGGTGTCGGCGAACTTCTTGCTGACGATCTTGTCGAGGACGTACGGCGGGTAGTCGCAGGCGACCTTCTTCGGGTCCGCGTCGCAGCCAGCGGTGTACTCGGGGAGCTTGACGCGCTGGAGCTTCAGGGTCGAGAAGAGCCACTGTGGCTCGTAGAAGTAGCCGATGACCCACGTCTTCTGCGCTTCGGCCTGCTGGAACGCCTTGATCAGGGCGGCCTCGCTGCCGGCGTAGATCACCTTGAAGTTCAGGCCGAGATTCGTCATCAGCGCCTCATCGTTCGTCACGTACGACGGGTCGCCATCGAGGAACTGGCCCTTGTCGCCCGACTCGGACGTCTTGAACTGGTCGGCGTACTTGTTGAGATTGTTCCAGTCGAGGATGTCCGGGTGCGCCGCGGCCAGCCACGGCGGGACATACCAGCCGATGATGCCCTGGTTGCCCGTCACGCCGGCGCTGACGGCGACCTTCTTCTCGTCGATGTATGTCTTCTTGAGGTCGTCGTGGCCCCAGTTCTCGAGGATGACGTCGACCTCGCCGGTCTCGAAGCCCTGCCAGGAGATCTCCTCCTTGAGGGTCTTCTTCTCGACCTTGTAGCCGAGCTTGGTGTCGAGCAGGTAGGCGACGACCGCGGCGTTCGCCTCATACCCCACCCACGGGTTGATCGCGATGTTGACCGTCGCCTTCGTGCCACCCCCGCCACCGCAGGCGGCGGCGACCAGACCGGCCACCATGGTGCCCACCGCGAGGCGCCAGAGCTTGTTGGCTCTCATCTGCTGCTGCTCCCTTCCGCGATCGACACCCGGCCATCCCGCGCGGGCGTCATCCGACTCTCCCATATCATGCCCGCTTGACGCCCGCTTGGACGATCTTTCCGGGCGGCACCATCGCCACCGGGTGTCCCGGTCCCGTCGGCCGCCCACCGGCACCTTGGGTGATCCGGTCAAGCATGACACCCAGCAGCACGATCGAGATCCCCGCCGCGAGCCCCTTGCCGAAGTCCTCGCGCTGGGCGAACCCAGCCACGACATCGTAGCCCAGCGCCCCGGCCCCCACGAGACCGCCGACCACGACCATGGCCAGGACCAGCACGATGCCCTGATTGGCGGCGAGCTGCAGCGAGCGGCGAGCCATCGGCAGCTGGACCTTCCAGAGCAGCTGTCGGGGCGTGGCGCCCGCGGCCGTGGCAGCCTCGATCACGGTCGCCGGCACACCCCGGATGCCGTCCTCGACGAGCCGGATCACCGGGGGCGCCGCGTAGATCACGGCGGCGACGATGGCCGTGAACCGCGTGGCGGAGAAGAGCGCGATCGCCGGTAGGAGGTAGACGAACGAGGGCATCGTCTGCGCGGCATCGAGGATCGGCCGCAGGATCGAGGCGAAGCGGTCGTTGCGCGCCGAGAGCACGCCGAGCCAGAGGCCGATGAGCAGGGTGATGGCCGTGCCGACCAGGACCGACGCCAGCGTCTGCATCCCGTGCTCCCAGAGCCGGAGCCCGACGAGGGCAAGGAGCGTGATGGCCGTGATCGTGGCCGGCCGGCGGCCGCTGACGAGGAAGGCCGTGCCCACCGCGACGAGGCCGACGAGCCACCAGGGCGACGTGGTCAGGATCGTCTGGAGCGGGTTCACCAGTGCTCCGGTGACGGCGTTCTTCAGCGCGTCGGTCAGGCCGAACAGGTTGACCTCGACCCACTTCGTGGCCACGTTCACCGGTTCGCGGAACGAGATGAGCAGCGCGTCGGGGAACGAGCCGTCGCCCGCGATGACCTGGCCGATGGCGATGGCGACCACCGAGGCGGCGACCGATCCGAGGATGACCGCCCGGCGTTGCCGGGTCGACTCCGCCGCGCCGCCTCGGGTCCGCACGTCCACCCGCTGGCTGGCTCGTGTCGTGAGCCGGTCCAGGAAGATGGCCATGATCACGATCGCCAGCCCGGCGTCGAAAGCGGCCCCGACGTCGACCCGCTCCAGCGCCCCGACGATGTCCTGGCCGAGGCCCGGGGCATTGATCAGGGCCGTGATCACCACCATGGAGAGGGCCATCATCATCGTCTGGTTGACGCCCAGGACGATCGTCCGCTTGGCCATCGGCAGCTGGACCTTGCGCAGGAGCTGCCAGCGCGTCGAGCCGAGCGATACGGCGGCCTCGACCGACGTCCCCGACACGCCACGGATCCCCAGCGCGGTGATCCGGATCGCCGGCGGGATGGCGTAGATCATCGTTGCGATGATCGCCGCCGGCGGGCCGATGAGGAAGATCAGGGCCATCGGGGCGAGGTAGGCGAAGGTGGGCATGATCTGCATCACGTCG
>JBGPMJ010000129.1:0-6928 GCA_041486935.1 Candidatus Limnocylindria bacterium
CCTCGCCGAGCGCGTCTTCGCCAGCGAGCCGCGGCTCGACGGCCCGACGATCGCCTGGCTGGAAGATCGACCCGGGGAAGGCGGCCGTGGCGTCGTGGTGCGGGCGACCGCCGACGGGCGGTTCGAGGAGTTGACGCCGCGCGAGGCCAACGTGCGTGACGGCGTCCACGAGTACGGCGGCGGCGCCTGGGCGATCCACGAGGGCACGGTCTACTACTCCGACTTCCGGGACGGCCGCCTCTACCGCACCCTGCCCGGCGGGGGCGCGGAGCCCGTCACCCCCGAGGGTGCGACGCGCTACGCCGACATCTCGGTCGACGCCGGTCGTTCGCGGCTCATCTGCGTCCGCGAGGATCACCGGGGCGGTGGCGTGCCGGCCAACGAGATCGTCGCCGTCCCGATTGGGGCCGCAGGGGCCCCGCCCTCTGAGCCCGGCGTCCTGGTCTCGGGCGACGATTTCTACGGCCCGGTGCGGCTGAGTCCAGACGGCCGGCGCCTCGCTTGGCTGACCTGGTCGTTGCCCGACATGCCCTGGGACGGATCCGAGCTGCGCCTCGCCGAGCTGGACGCCCACGGGTTGCCTGCGGCGACGCGGACGATCGCCGGCAGCCGCTCCGAGTCGATCGCCGAGCCGGCCTGGTCGCCGGACGGGAGCCTGCACTTCGTCTCGGACCGCAGCGACTGGTGGAACATCCATCGGCTCGAAGCGGACGGCTCGATCACCGCGCTCGCCCTCATGGAGGCCGAGGTCGCGGGCCCGCAGTGGGTCTTCGGGATGTCGTCATACGGCTTCGCCGGCGACGGCTCGATCGTGGCCGTCGCTCGGGCGGGCGGCATCGATCGCCTGTGGAGGATCACGCCGGGGGGCGTCACCACCCCGATCCCGGTCCCGTACCTTGAGATCCCGGACGTCGTGGTCGCCGGCTCGACCGCGGTCGTGGTGGGCTCGTCGCCGGTGGAACCTTCCCACGTCGCCGCGATCGACCTCGGCAGCGGCGCGCTCACCGTCCTGCACCGCACGTCGGGTGTCGCCTTCCCGGCCGCCGAGCTGTCGATTCCGCGCCACATCGAGTTCCCCACCGAGGGCGGGCTGACCGCCCACGCGCTGTACTACGCGCCGCACAACGAGGCCTTCGAAGGACCGACGGACGAGCGGCCGCCGCTGCGGGTGCTCAGCCACGGCGGCCCCACCTCGGCGATCGGCGCCGGCTTCCGCGGCACGATCCAGTTCTTCACCAGCCGGGGCATCGGAGTGGTGGACGTGGACTACGGCGGCAGCACCGGCTATGGCCGCGCGTACCGCTCGCGACTGGATGGACAGTGGGGCGTCGTGGACGTGGACGACTGCATCAATGCCGCCCGCTTCCTGTCGGCTACCGGAGAGGTGGACCCGGCGCGCGTCGCGGTCCAGGGCGGCAGCGCCGGTGGCTACACCACCCTGGCTGCGCTCGCCTTCCGCCCGGAGGCATTCTCCGCGGGCGTCAGCTACTTCGGCATCGGCGACCTGACCGGCTTCGACCTCGAGACCCACAAGTTCGAATCGCGCTACACGGAGCGCCTCGTGGGACCCTGGCCGGAGGCGCGCGACCTGTGGCTGGCGCGCTCGCCCATCCTGCAGGTGGAGCGCATCTCCGCCCCGATGCTCATCCTCCAGGGGCTCGACGACAAGGTCGTGCCGCCCAGCCAGGCCGAGCAGATCGTGGCCGCCCTCACGGCGAAGGGCATCCCCCACGCCTACCTTGCCTTCGAAGGGGAGGGTCACGGGTTCCGCAAGGCCGAGAACATCCGTCGCTCGTATGAGGCGGAGCTCTCCTTCTACGGACAGGTCTTCGGTTTCACGCCGGCCGACCGGATCGCGCCGCTGGAGCTCACCCGGCCCGCCTGAGCGCGCCCTCCTCCGGCGCCGGTCGCGCCCGGAACCCGGCGTACAGCGACAGGTCGTAGCCGATCTTCAGCACGCCGCAGACGACCAGCGGTACGCCCAGGCCGAGCGGCACGAGCGCCGCGGTGAGCAGCGGACCGGCGCTCTGGGCGATGCTGCGCGCGAGGCTCGTCACGCCGGCCGTGGCGGTGCGCTCGTCAGGATCCACGATGGCCATCGTGTAGGACTGCCGCGCCGGGATGTCCATCGACGAGATGGCGGCACGGCCGAGGTAGAAGAAGGCGGCGACGGGGGCCCAGGGCACCAGTGCCATGGCCATCAGCAGGACGCTCGAGGGGATGTGCGTGAAGACCATGGTGCGGATCAGGCCGATGCGCGCCGAGAGCACGGCCGCCGCCGGATAGGACGCAGCGGCAAGGAGGTTGCCGGCGAAGAAGAGCGCACCGATGGCGGCGGGCTCCAGCCCGAATGTCTTCGAGAACCAGATGGCCAGGAAGCTCTGCACGATGAGCCCGCCGGCGAAGGCGTCGAGCCCGAAGAGGAGCGACAGGCGCAGCACGGGGCCTCGTGAGCGGTGGATGCCGAAGCGGCGCCTGGCGACCGCGACGGCGCCCGCTTCGGGTTCGGGGATGGGCGGTTCGGCGCCAGCGGTCATGGCGCCTGCGGCGATGACCGTGGCCACCCCGGCGAGGGCGTAGACGACGAAGGCAGGCGCGAAGCGGTCGGCGCCCTGGAGGCCGAGGGCGCTGCCGAGGGCGACCAGCGGGCCGACCGCCAGCCCACCCAGCGCCACGGCGACGGAGGCCATCAGCCCGTATGTCGCGAAGGCGGCGGTGCGGTGGCGGGGGTCCGTCGTCTGCGGCAGGATGGCCTGGTCGAGGCTCTGCAGGCCGGTGTTCTCGTTCGCCGTGACGGCGACCATGCCCGAGAGCGCGATGAGGACGAGGAGCACGGGGTTGGCGCCGACGAGGGGCACGAAGAGGGAGAGCAGCATCAGCGCACCGCCCGTCGCCAGCACGCGCCGCCTGCCCAGCCGGTCGCCGAATATCGCGATGACGAGCGTCAGCAGCGTCGTGCCCACCAGCGCCGCCGAGAGCACGGCGCCCACGGCTACCGCATCGAGTCCGAGCTCCACGAGGTAGAGCCCCAGCACGATCGAGTTGAGCCCGAACCCGAACGCACGGAAGGCCTTGCCGAGCAGCACCAGCCGCCCGTTGCGATCGAGCGGCGGGACGGCGGGCAGATGCACCCTCCCAGCGTAGCGGCCCCGGCGTTCCGAGTGGCGGTCTGCCCGGCCGCCAGCCCGTCCCGAGGGCCTCGAGCCTGCCCAGCCGGCCGCGCGGACCGCCGGTGGTACCCTTCCGCCCGATGGCCAGCATCGTCGACGCGCCCCACTACCTGTTCACGTCGGAATCGGTCACGGAAGGCCACCCCGACAAGCTGTGCGACCAGGTCAGCGACGCGATCCTCGACGCGATCCTGCACGACGACCCGATGGCGCGGGTGGCCTGCGAGACGGCCGTCACCACGGGCACGGTCTACGTCCTGGGCGAGATCACCACCACCACGTACGTCGAGTTCCAGAACGTCGTGCGCGACACGATCCGCGAGATCGGCTACACGGACGCGCGCTACGGCTTCGACTACCGTACCTGCGGCACGATCGTCAGCGTCCACGAGCAGTCGCCGGATATCAAGCGCGGCGTGGACGAGGCGCTCGAGACGCGCGGCAAGGGTGACCGGCACGACCAGGGCGCCGGCGACCAGGGCATGATGTTCGGGTTCGCCTGCCGCGAGACTCCCGAGCTGATGCCGATGCCCCTCGCGCTGGCGCACCGCATGGCGCGGCGCCTGGCCGAGGTCCGCAAGAGCGGCATGCTGCCCTACCTGCGTCCCGACGGGAAGACGCAGGTCACCGTGGAGTACCAGTTCGGCGTGCCCACGGCGGTGCGCACGGTCGTCATCGCCGCGCAGCACGACGACGAGGTGGCCACCGAGCGCCTGCGCGACGACGTCATCGAGGCCGTCGTCCACGACATCGTGCCGCGCGAGCTGCGCGCCGTGGACCCCACCATCTATGTCAACCCCACCGGCCGCTTCGTCATCGGCGGCCCCATGGGCGATTCGGGGCTCACCGGGCGCAAGATCATCGTCGACAGCTACGGCGGCATGGCCCGCCACGGCGGCGGCTGCTTCAGCGGCAAAGACCCCTCCAAGGTGGACCGCAGCGCCGCCTACGCGGCGCGCTGGGTGGCCAAGAACATGGTCGCCGCGGGGCTGGCCGACCGCTTCGAGATCGAGCTGGCCTACGCCATCGGCATCGCCCACCCGCTCTCGATCTCGGTCGAGACGTTCGGCACGGGGCGCATCCCAGACGAGCGGATCCTCGGCCTCATCGACCAGCACTTCGACCTGCGCCCGAGCGCGATCATCGCAGCGCTGGACCTGCGCCGCCCGATCTACCAGCAGACCGCCGCCTACGGTCACTTCGGCCGGCCGGACCTCGACCTGCCCTGGGAGCGCACCGACCACGCCGCCGTTTTGGCGGCCGAGGCGGGCCTCCCGATGCCGGAGCCCATCCCCGTCCTCTGACCGCGGCCGATCCCGCGCGGCCGCCGCCCCGCACCCCTTGCCTTAGCCGAAAGCGGCGACCCCCGCATCCGCGGCCGCCTGGTCCTGTGCCGAGTCCCCGCCGCTCACGCCCAGCGCCCCGACGAGGACGCCACTGCGGTAGAGGGGCATGCCCCCGGCGAAGATGATGGTGCGGCCTCCGGCGACGGTGTTGTAGCCGAAGAACTCCGTCCCGGGCTGGCTGATCGGCGCCAGGTCGCGCGTCGGCATCTGGTTCGCAAGCGCGGTGAAGGCCTTGTCCTGCGCGAGGATGACCGTGACCAGGTCCGCGGCGTCCATGCGCTCGAAGGCGACGAGCTGGGTGCCGGAATCCACCACGGCGCAGCTCATGGCCACGCCGATGCTGCGGGCCACGCCCTCGACCGCGGCGATGACGGCCCGCGCCGCGGCGAGCGTCAGGCCCGTCGCCTGCGAGGCGGTCGGCCCGCGCAGGGCGTCGACGTTGTCGATGGGGAAGGCGCCATCGCCGGGCAGGTTCGTCATGCGTCCTCCGCGATGCCCAGGGCCAGCGGCTCCGCCGCGGTTTCGCCCGCCAGGCGTGCCTGGCGGCGGTAGATGAGCCCGACGGTCACGAGCGCCGTGACGGTCACCGCCAGGACCATCGAGGCGATGGCATTGATCTCCGGCGTGATGCCCCGGCGGATCGAGCTGAAGATGTACATCGGCAGCGTCGGCTGACCGGGCCCGGCCACGAAGGTGGCGATGATGAAGTCGTCGAAGCTGAAGGTGAACGCGAGAAGCGCGGCCGCGATGATGGCCGGTCGCAGTTGCGGCAGCGTGACCTGTACGAAGGTCCGCAGGGGCGTGGCGAAGAGGTCGTAGGAGGCCTCGGTCAGCGAGCGGTCCATGCCCGCCAGTCGCGTGCGCACGAGGACCATGACGATGGCCATGGTGAACAGCACGTGGGCCGCCACGACGGTGTGCAGGCCCTTCCCGATCACCGGCGGCGCCCCCAGCCCGACGGCCGTCCAGACGTAGTCCAGCCAGGGGTTGACCCAGCCGAAGAGGTTGACGAAGAAGATCAGCGTGGCGATGCCGATCACGATGCCCGGGATGATGATGGCGATGTAGGTCATGGCATCGAAGATGGCCCGGACCCGTGGCGGGACGCGCTGCAGAGCGAGCGCGGCGAGGGTGCCCAACGAGGTCGCGATGAGTGCCGTCCAGAAGCCGACCACGAGGCTGTTCTGAAGCGCGCCCATGGCGAAGCGGTCGTCCAGCGCGTACGTGTACCAGCGCAACGACACGCCGCGAAGCTCCCCGGTGTGCCCGCCGGCGTTGAAGCTGAAGAGCACGACCAGCCCGATGGGCACGTACAGGAAGAGGTAGATCAGCGTGGCGTGCGCCCGGAAGACCCGATCGACCCAGGGGCCGGCGCGGTCGAGGGCGGCCCGCGATGCGGCGGTCACAGGATCGACACCTCGCGCTGGATGCCCGCCCGGGATCCCAGGCGCAGGTAGAGGGTCACCGCAAAGAGGATGACGAGGATGAGGACGATCGCGGCGGCCGACCCGAAGGGCCAGTTGCGCGACTGGAGGAAGAGGTCTACGAGGGCGTTGCCCACGAAGAAGACCTTGCCGCCCCCGAGCAGGGCCGGGATGACGTACTCACCCATGATGGGGATGAAGACGAGCATCGCGCCACTGAGCAGGCCGGCTACGCTGAGCGGGAGGGTCACCTGGCGGAAGGTGGCCAGGCGCCCTGCGCCGAGGTCCTTGGACGCCTCCAGCAGCCGCTTGTCGAGCCGCTCGAGGCTGACATAGAGCGGGAACACCATCAGCGGCAGGTAGTTGTAGACGATCCCGATCATCACCGCGAAGGGGGTGTTGATGAGCGCGATGTGCCCGAATCCCAGGCCCTCGGCGATGGCCGGGATGCCCGTGTTGCCGAGGATCGTCATCCAGGCGTAGGTGCGGATGAGGAAGCTCGTCCAGAAGGGGACGACCACGAGCACGAGCAGGAGCGTGCGCTTGGTCCCGGCCCGCGTGGCGAGGTAGTAGGCGAGTGGATATCCGACCAGCAGGCACAGCAGCGTGCCGCCGGCGGCCATCCACAGCGTGTTGAAGAAGGCCGCCGCCCGCGTGGGCAGCTCGAGGTAGTTGTCGAGCTGGAGCGCGGGCGCGTAGCCGCCCTCGGGAGCCCGTGCTCCGAAGCTGAAGATGAGCAGGATGACCAGCGGGGCGACGAGCAGGAGCAGGTACCAGGCGCTCGTCGGCGCCAGCAGGAGGGCGGTGATGGCTCGCGACCGCCCCCGCCCTCCTGCCGACCCGTTACCTGACGTCACGCGGACTTGACGCGTGCCCAGAGATCCGCTCGTGCCTGGCTGGTGAGCAGCTCGGCGGTCCCGAACTCCAGCTTCGTCAGCGAAGCCGCGTCGGGATAGCTGATCTTGTTCCCGGTGGACTCGGCGGGCAG
>JBGPMJ010000130.1:0-6895 GCA_041486935.1 Candidatus Limnocylindria bacterium
CTGAGCGGCGAGAAGGTCGTCGTGCTGACGGTCGACGCCATCACGCCGCTGCCCGGCCCCGGGCTCATCACCAGCGCGGAGACGCTCAACGGGCCCAAGAAGGCCGCGCTGAGGGCGTTCGTGGCGGCCACGCTGCGGGCGATGAAGGAGATCGCCGCGGACCCCGCGAAGGGTCTGGACGCGGCGGTCGCGGTCGTGCCGGAGCTGGGCAAGGACCGCGCGACGCAGCTGGCGGTCCTGACCGCGACCATCGATGCGTGGCAGAGTCCCTACACTGACGCAAACGGCTGGGGCGCCATCGACGAGGGCGCCTGGGCCGAGTCGATCGCCTTCATGAGCGGGCTGCCCGACTCCCCGGTGGCGAAGCCGGTGACCGTCGATCAGCTCGTCAACAGGGAGCTGCTGCCATGAGCGAGGAGCACGCCGCCGAGGAGCACGAGGGCCACGCCCCCGCGGACGAGGCGCTCGGCCCGATCGACTGGGCGGCATGGGGGGCGACCGCGCTGGGGGTCGGCGTGGCCGGCTTCGTGGCGCTGTTGATGGCCTTCGTGGTCGGGATCCTGTAGGGGGCGGTCCCCGGACGACCTACGGCAGGCGTCGTCCCGTCGCAGCCGGGCCGTGATGTCGATGGCGCCATCATGGGTACGACCCCGAGCGCGGCGCCCCGGCGCCATCACCGGGGGAGGTCCCGAGTGCGGCGCCCCGGCGCTGTCGTCACCCCGTGGCGCCGAGGTCACCTCGGTTGATGCGGCCATTGTCATCACGGGGGAGAACGCTGGGCGCCGCGCCCAGCTTGTGAACCTAGTGCCGTGCGGCCACCCGCTCGTCCATCACGGGCACGAGGTCCTCGACGACCTCTGCGGCGTCGCGCGCCAACGGCAGCACGGACTCTGCCACCGACGGCACACGGCCCGGCGCGTCTGCACCGTGGCGGCGCCGGCTCTTCCGCTGCTGCAGCACGCCCAGAGCCACGAGCGCCGCCACACCGATCGCGAACAGACGTTTGCTACCCATCGATCCGCTCCACTACCGTCGCGATGCCCTGTCCGACACCGATGCACATCGTGGCCAGACCATACCTCCCCCCGCGCCGGGCGAGCTCGTGGACGAGCATCGTCACGAGGCGCGCCCCGCTCATGCCCAGCGGATGGCCCAGCGCGATGGCCCCGCCGTTGACGTTCACCCGCTCCATGTCCAGCCCGAGGTCGCGGATGCACGCGATCGACTGGCTGGCGAAGGCCTCGTTGAGCTCGATCAGGTCGAGGTCGTCCACCGTCAGGCCCGCCCGAGCCAGGGCCTTGCGCGTCGCAGGCACCGGTCCCACGCCCATGATCGCGGGGTCCACGCCGGCCACTGCGGTGGAGATGACGCGCGCCAGCGGCTCCAGCTCCAGCGATCGTGCAACCCCGGCCTCCATGACCACCGCCGCGCCGGCGCCGTCGTTGATGCCAGAGCTGTTCCCCGCCGTCACGGACCCCCCGGCGCGGAAGGCGGGCTTCAGGCGGGCCAGCGCCTCGGCGGAGGTGTCGGCGCGGGGGTGCTCGTCGCGGTCGACGACGATCGGCTCGCCCTTCGGCTGCGGCACGACCACCGGCACGATCTGCTCGGCGAACCGACCCGACTCGATGGCGGCCACGGCGCGCTGCTGGGAGACGAGCGCGAAGGCATCCTGCTCCTCCCGGCTGACGGTCCACCGCTCGGCGACGTTCTCGCCCGTCTCGCCCATCGAATAGGGGTGGTGCCGCTCGGCCAGGCTGGGGTTCACGAAGCGCCAGCCCAGGGTGGTGTCCACCAGCTCGTGAACCCCGCGCTCGTAGGCGGCCTCCGGCTTGAGCACGACGTAGGGCGCCCGGGTCATCGACTCGACGCCTCCGGCCACGAAGACGTCGCCATCGCCGACCATGATCGCGTGCGCGGCGGCGTTGATCGCCTGCAGCCCCGAGCCGCACAGCCGGTTCACCGTCTGGCCAGCGACCTCGACGGGCAGCCCCGCCAGCAGCCCGGCCATGCGCGCCACGTTGCGGTTGTCCTCGCCGGCCTGGTTGGCGCAGCCGAGGATCACGTCCTCGACCAGCCCCGGGTCGATTCCCGCCTTCTCGACCGCGGCCCGGATGACGAGCGCGGCCAGGTCGTCCGGACGCACGGAGCGGAGCGCCCCGGCGTAGCGCCCGATCGGCGTGCGCACGGCGCTGACGATCCAGGCTTCGCGCAGGGGACGGTCGAGGGCTCGCCTCATGGCGCCGATTGTAGGCCGTGGCCCTCAGGCGAGCCGGCAGGCCTGGACGTAGTAGAGCGGCACGTCGAGCGCCGCGTGGATGGCGATGGGCAGCAGCAGCGAGCCCGTCCGAAGCACGATGAGCCCGGCCACGAGCCCGCCCGTGCCGACCGCCAACAGGACCGGGATCGGGTCGCCGGTGAAGTCGGGGCCGAGATGCACGACCCCGAAGACGACCGCCTGGGCGATCAGGGCGCCGGTGGGCCCGAGGACGCGGGCGCCCCAACCCAGCAGCGCGCCGCGGAACGTGACCTCCTCGAGCAGGCCGTTGGCCAGGGCGAGGACGACGGCCGGCACGATCGAAAGCAGGATGCCGGTCGAGAAGCGGACCTCGCCGAAGAACGGCAGGGCGAGGATCGGCCCCAGCCACAGCGCCAGCGGCGCCACCACGAGCGGGAACGCGATCGAGGCGACGACAACCCGACGGGACGGCCGGCGCAGGAAGAGCGAGCCCCGATCGGCCCCGAGCAGCCGGGCGACCAGGGCGAGGGAGCCGAGAACGGCGACGGCCTGCGCCACCCGCCAGAGCATGGGCGCGGAGGCGATCGAGCCGCAATCCGCGAGGCCCGCCGGCTCTGGCACCGGCATCAGCCGCCAGGCGAGGCCCACGGCGACCGGAACGAGGGCGCCGAGGAGCCAGACGATGGCCGGTGGACGGCGGGCCATCGGTCAGACCGAGGCGATCTGCCAGAGCGCCGGGGCGACGCGGAAGCGCTCGCCATGGAGCCGCTCCAGGCGGCGCAGCTCCCCCACGACCCGGCGCAGGCCGAGGGCGCGGGCGCGCTCGAAGGGGCCCATCGGGTGCGCCGCGCCGAGCTGCATGGCCAGGTCGATGTCGGGCGGAGAGGCGACGCCCTCGCCGGCTGCGTGGTAGGCCTCGTTCACGATCCCCAGCTCGATCCGCGTGCGGATCTCATCGGCGGGGAGTGCCGCCCCACCAGCCGCGAACACCTCCGCCGGGCCGAGCACCCGGCCCCGCGTGTCGTAGCGGTAGAAGCCGCCGCCGGTCTTGCGGCCGAGCGTGCCGGCGTCTACGAGCCTCGCCTGGATCGGCGACGGCCAGAAGCGCGGCGCCTCGTCGAAGGCCGCGAACAGCAGCCGCGCGCCGGCGTGGTTGACGTCCACCCCGACCAGGTCCATCAGCGCGAACGGGCCCATCGGGAAGCCTCCGGCGACGATCGCCGCATCGACAGCCTCGATCGAGGCCTCGCCGGCCTCCAGCATCCGCAGCGCCTCCAGCGTGAAGGGCCGGTTGACGCGGTTGACGATGAAGCCCGGCGCATCGTGGCAGGCGACCGGCCGCCTCCCGAGCGCCTTCGCGAAAGCGGTCCCGGCAGCCACAGCGACGGGGTCCGTCCGCTCCCCCGCAACGACCTCGACGAGCGTCATGACCGGGGCCGGGTTGAAGAAGTGCAGCCCGAGCACGCGCCCCGTTCGCCCCACCACCTCGGCGATGGCGGTCACCGAGAGAGCCGACGTGTTCGTTGCCAGGAGGGCGTCCGCGGGCGCCGCGCGGTCCAAAACCCGGAAGATCGCCCGCTTCGCCTCCAGCTCCTCGAGCGCCGCCTCGATGACGACCTCGGCGCCCGCGGCGACGGCCTCGAGGGTCGGTGCCGCCGTCAGTCGGGCCAGCGCGGCATCGCGTCCATGGTCGTCGAGTCGACCTCGAGCGACGAGCCGCCCCAGACCGTCCTCGATGCGCGCCCGGCCGCCCGTGATCGCCGACGGGGAGATGTCGT
Source organism: Candidatus Limnocylindria bacterium (assembly GCA_041486935.1). Classification (GTDB taxonomy): domain Bacteria; phylum Chloroflexota; class Limnocylindria; order Limnocylindrales; family CSP1-4; genus CSP1-4. The sequence goes on from JBGPMJ010000130.1 coordinate 4,015, forward strand.
GCAATCGCACGTGATGACCGGCGGAGAGACAAACCTGGGCGATGCCGGCGCCCATCGTCCCGGCACCGACGACCCCGACGATCACTCCCCGGTGAACCGGACGGGCAACCGTCTACCCCGCGAACTCGACCAGCTCGCCGCCGACCAGCTCGAAGACCCGCCGGTCGATCGGCTCATCCGCGGCGCCGGACTGCTCGACGACGAAGTCGTGGAAGAGGACCGCGAACTCCTCGTCGGCCGGGACAAGCGTGCCGGCGAGCAGCATGTGGCGCTCGGGCAGTCCGACGAGCACGCGCGTGCCCGGGACGGCGGCACCGGTCAACTCGCGCGCGAGATGCTCCCGAGCCTCGGTAAGCAGGATGCGCGCCGCGTCGTGACCGCCGGTGTCGGAGCTGAGGATGCGCCGCGACCCGGAGATCTCGTCGGTCCAGTCCGCTTCGGCCGACCAGGCGGCGAGGTTCGCTCCGGCGGCGGCTGCCAGCTCGGCTGCGTCCACGCTCCAGGAGAGGAGGTGTTCGCCGTTGACGAGGACGTCGAAGCCGCCGCCCTGGAGGACGAACGAGACGACGAGCCCGCAGGGTCCCTCGGAGACGAGCGGGGCGTTGTGCGACGTCGGCGAGGAGCGCAGGACGTCGAGTGGGACGTCGGCCGGGGCGCCGGTCGTGCCGGGCGGGCGCAGGATCGGGAAGACGAGCCCGCGGGCCGCCGCCCAGTCGTGCTCGGGCGCTGCGGCGGTGGAGGCGCCGCCGGTAGGGGCCGGTCGATGCCCGCTCACCGGGGCGTTCGGGTCGGGGACCCAGACGCGATCGGGCGCCTTGTCGCGCAGGGCGCCGGTCGCCTCGTCCGCGAGATCCCGCCCGGTCCAGTCGTCCGCCACGTGCCGTCCCTCCTGTATCCAGGTTCCGCTCAGGGTACTCCTCGGCGGTCCCGTCAGCGGCCTTTCCAGTCCGGTGCGCGCTTCTCGATGAAGGCACGCATGCCCTCTTTCTGGTCCTCGCTGCCGAAGAGCAGGAAGAAGTTCCGGCGCTCGAACTCGAGCCCTGCCTCCAGCGACAGCTCGAAGGCGCGGTTCACGGCCTCCTTGGCCGCCATCACCGCGAGTGGCGGCATCGAGGCGACCTGCGCCGCCAGCTCCAGCGCGGCGGGCAGCGTGGCCTCGCGGGCCACGACCTTTGTCACGAGGCCGCGCGCCTCGGCCTCCTTCGCCGGCAGGTTGCGGCCAGTCAGGATCAGATCCATCGCCTTCGCCTTGCCCAGCGCCCGCGTCAGGCGCTGCGTTCCGCCCGCGCCGGGGATGACCCCGATCTTGATCTCGGGCTGGCCGAAGACCGCGTCATCGGCGGCCACCACCAGGTCGCACGCCATGGCCAGCTCGCAACCGCCGCCCAGCGCGTAGCCGCGCACGGCGGCCACGATCGGCTTGCGCACGCGGCGGATGCGTTCCCACCGGGCGAAGGTGTTGACCCGCCTGAGCGAGATCGGCGTCGCCTCGGCCATCTCCCGGATGTCGGCGCCGGCCGCGAAGGCCCGCTCGCCCGCGCCGGTGATGACGATGCAGCGGCAGGCATCGTCGGCGTCGAGTCGCTCCAGCGCCTCGACGAGCTGGCGCATCGTCTCGGCATCGAGGGCGTTGAGCACCTCGGGCCGGTCGAGGGTGATGAGCGCCACGGCCTCGACGGGCCCATCCGGGCCGGGTGCCGGCAGCTCGACGCGGATGCGGTGCGGCGTTTCGGGCTCTGTCATGGTCGGTCCTCCGCTCGGGCTCGGGCTTCGGCTTCGGTCGTCCGGTAGAAGGTGCCGGCCGCCTCGTTGAACAGGCCCGGCCGCGTGACCATCACCTGGTGGTCGCAGTCGGGCGCGATGAACAGCCGCGCGTCGGGGAGCTGGCGGTAGAGCGCGACCGCGTGGTCCACCGGCACGAAGACGTCGCGATCCCCGCCAACCACCAGTGTCGGCACGCGGACCCGGTGCAGCTCCTCCGGCGTGAGCAGCGGCATCAGGGCCACGCCCTCCGCGATCGCCGGCAGCAGCCGGCGCCACGCCCCCGGACCCTGCATCGGCCCGTGCCGCCGCTCCAGCGCCGCCGCCCAGGCCGGCTCCTCGCGGTCGATGCGCTGCGGGTCCATGAGCTTCCGCGCGACGTTGGCACGCGGCTGGCGCTGGGTGTCGATGCCGGTGATGAGCAGCGTGCGCAGGCGCTCCGGGTGTCTTGTGGCGTACTCGAGGGCCGTGTTCGCGCCCATGCTGAAGCCGACGAGGTGGAACGTCTGCAGGTTCAGGGCGTCGACGAAGGCTTCCAGATCGGCCACCAGCAGGTCGTGCGACCAACCGTCCGCGACGTCCCAGCGGGTCCCTGCGTGCCCGCGGGCGTCGGGGATGTAGAGGCGGAAGGCGCGCCGGAAGCGAGGCCGCTGGGCCGACCAGTCCTCCAGGCCGGAGGACGTGGCACCGTGGAGGAGCACGACCGGCGGGCCGGCACCCTCGGCGTGGTAGTCGATCTCGATGCCGTTCGCGGCCAGCTTCGGCACGGTCGGCTCAGCCCTCCGGGTAGCGGCTGTCCGGCTTGCCGAGCAGCTCCGCGGTCGCGGCACGCTCGATGCGCAGGTAGCGGCCGCGGTAGTAGAGGAGCGGCAGCGGGTGGACCTCGGAGAGGCCGAGCCCGATGACCCGGGCCAGGTAGATCGTGTGGTCGCCGGCGTCGAGCGTCTTCTCCACCGTGCATTCCAGGTGCGCGACGCCCGCGTCGAGGATGGGGAGGCCGGACGCGGACAGCGTGTAGGAGGCGCCGCAGAAGGCCGACCGCGGGAGCGTTGAAGGAGCGCCGGCGAAGCAGTCCGAGAGGCCCTGGCTCTCCTCGGCGAGGATGTTCACGGCGAAGCGC
>JBGPMJ010000131.1:0-6877 GCA_041486935.1 Candidatus Limnocylindria bacterium
CAATGACGCCTACTAGGTGGACGACTCGTCGAGCTTGTACGAACGGCGCTCGGCGATGCCGCCCTCGCCGTGGCCTGGCACGAGGGGCGCGCGACACCGGCCGAGGTGGCGGCCGCCTATGGGCCGGCGTGACCGCGGGCGGTTGGAGAGGGACCGCTCGCCGTCCGCATCTGAAACGAAGGACCGCCCGATGACTCGGGCGGTCCTCAGGAGCGCTTGACCTTGGGGGGCGGGGCGGGAAGCCCCCGTGTCAGTGGCTGGCGGCAGGCGGCTTGCCCTGGTTGCCCCGGGCGATCGCCGAGACGGCCTGACCGTGGGCCTTGCCGGTCGTCGAGTGGTTCCTGGCGATCTGCGACACGAACCAGCCATGGTTCTGCGGTCGCTGCCCGGCACCCTCGGGCTGGCCGGCAGTCTCGGGCCTTCCGGCGCCTTCCGGCTTCCCGACATCATCGGGCTTGTCAGCGCCTTCCGGCCTCCCGACATCATCGGGCTTGCCAACGTCCTCCGGCTTTCCGACGCTGTCGGGCTCGCCCGCGCCGACCGTGGTCGGCACGCTGGCCTGCGCGTGTTGGGCCGCCGTCGTCAGGCCCTTCTGGGCGTCGCCGGCGCCGTGCGCCAGGGCGATCGAAGCCGGGATGGCGAGCGCCACGAGCGCTGCGATCCCCAGCTTGAGCAATCGATCCTTCATCGGGGTGACCTCGAAGCGTGCCTTGGCCCGGGCGTCCGATGGGCGCCACCGCCGATTGGCAGACCTTCAGGGTAGGCGTCGGTCCTGAACGGCGGCTGTAGCCCCGCTGAGAGGATGCTGAGAAGCGCCGGTCGGGGCGAGCGGCAGCCGAACGACGAAGCGCGTGCCCGAGGCGTCGCTGGTCGCCGACACCTCGCCCCCGGAGGCCCCGACGATCGCCTTGACGATCGCCAGGCCGAGCCCGGCGTGGCGTCCCGGCTCGACGGACCGGTCGGCACGGTAGAAGCGGTCGAACAGGCGAGGTAGGTGCTCGGGCGGGATGGGCGGTCCCTCGTTGTAGACCTCCGCGACGATCGTTCGACCGTCCCGTCGGCCGGACAGACGGACCAGCCCCGCCTCCGGCGTGTGTCGGACGGCGTTGTCGACGAGGTTGAGAAGAGCCTGTGTCAGTCGGTCGCGGTCCACCACGACCGGCAGCGGGCCGTCGCGCCCGACCGCGATCCGGCGGTCGTCGCCCATGACCCGTGCGGCGTCGGCCAGGTCGACCAGCAGTTCGCCGACGTCGAGCCGCTCTGGCGCCAGCCGCCCGCCGCCCGCTTCGAGCTGGGTCAGGAACAGCAGGTCCGCGGCCAGGCGTGACAGCCGGTCGATCTCGCGTCGCATCGACCCGAGGATGCGGCCCGCCGCCTCAGGGGCCTCGTGCGCTCCACGGGCGAGGACGTCGACGTAGCCCCCAAGGACCGTCAGCGGCGAACGGAGCTCGTGCGATGCATCGGCAGCGAATTGGCGCTGGGCAGCGAAGGCGCCCTCGAGGCGGTCGACCATCCGGTCGAACGCCCGCCCCAGTCGGCCGATCTCGTCGGCGCCCGAGGGCAGCCGCGCCCTGGCCGACAGGTCGCCCGCGGCGACGCGGTCGGCGACGGCGGCCACGCGCGAGAGCGGCCTCAAACCGAGCGCGGTCACGAGGAAGGAGACCGCAAGTGCGACGAGGAGCGCGATGATGCCGATGGTCAGGAGCGTACCGCGCAGGTTGGCCAGCGCGTCGTCGACATCGGCCAGTGAGACGCCGAGCTGTGCGATGGCGTTCGGCGGCTCGGCGGGCGCCTGGCCGTTGGCCGTGCCGGTGCCGCCCGTGCCAGTGCCGCCCGTGCCGTTGCCCGCGCCCTGGCTGTTGCCGCGGCCCTGCCCCAGCCCCCGTCCGAGGCCCAGCCCCCGCCCGCGCCCCAGCCCGGGAGGTGTCTCCGGCGGGCCCGGCGGTCGCGCGGTCGGACTCGGGCTCGTCTCAGTCGTCGGTTCCGGCGTCGGTGTGTCGGCCGTGGTGAAGCGGATCGGCGCGGCGACGATGAGGATGCGCGACCCGTCGGCCGCGGAGAGCAGCACGGCGTCGACGACGCGGTTGCCGTCGAGGACGCTGGCGTAGGTGGCGGCGTCCAGGCGGGCGTTGACCACTTCGGCCGATGCGCCGTTCGCCTGGGCCGCCAGCTCCGCCCCGGACCCGTCGAGGATGACGACCGCTGTCTGCTGGCCGCCGAGGATCCGCGCCACGTCCGGCGCGGGCAGCGTCGTCGACGGCGCATCGCCGGCGCTGTCCGCGATGAGGCCGGCCTCGACCTCCAGGCGCGCCACCGTGCTGTCGATGAGCGCGCGCTCCACGAGCACGTTGACGACGAGGAGCACGACGGCGAGGGCGCCCGCGATGACGAGGCCGTAGAGCAGCCCGAGCCGCCAGCGCAGCGATCCAGCGCGCGGCATCAGGCGAGCTCGCGCAGGGCGTAACCGGCGCCCCGCAGCGTCTGGATGAGGATGGGCTCTCCGAGCTTACGGCGCAGGTAGCCGACGTAGACCTCGACGAGGTTGTCGTCGAACGCGTAGCCCCAGAGGCGATCGAGGATCGTCTCCTTGGAGAGGACCTGGCGGGGGTGGCGAAGGAAGAGCTCGAGCAGCTCGAATTCCCGGGCGGTCAGGACGATGGGGCGGCCGGCCCGTTGGACCTCCCTGGTGCGTGGGTCGAGCTCGATGTCGGCGTAGCGGAGGTTGGGGTCGGTGGCGGGCGCGACGCCCTGGCGGCGAAGGTGGGCACGCACGCGGGCGAGCAGCTCAGCGAGGTGGAACGGCTTGGCGATGTAGTCGTCGGCGCCCAGTTCCAGGCCCCGGACGCGGTCGTCCAGCTCGCCGCGCGCGGTGAGCATGATGACTGGCACGTCGCTCTCGGCGCGGATCCGGCGGAGAAGGTCGAAGCCGTCGCCGTCGGGGAGGCCGACGTCGAGGATGACGAGATCCGGCCGTCCCTGGCGGATGACCTCCAGGCCCGTGGTTGCGTCGCCCGCGGTCAGGACGGTGAAGCCCTCGTGGCCGAGACCGAGCTGGACGAAGTCGACGATCCCCGGCTCGTCATCGACGATCAGGACCGTCGGCGCTTCGGGCGCCGGCTGCGTGGGATCGATCGGCATGGCGCCATTGGACCCCGACCGGCGGCATCGCGCAACCACCCGGCGGTCATCCCCTGCGCGGCGAGCACCACCGAGCCGGCCGCCGACGTCCCTTTGGCAATCTCTGACCCGAGGCGATCATCGAGGGCCTTCTCGTCGCCGTCGGCCGGCTCGGCGAAGGCGGCGGGTTCAGCGGTGGCGGCGCCGAGCCACGGTCGAGAACCGCGGGAGTTCGCGGGCCGAAGGGTCGCTCGGTAAGGGCGGCGGCGCGGACTGCGTCTTGGATGCCAGCCGCGTCGCGGCCCGCAGACGCGCCAGAGCCCAGTCGAGATCGGCCTTCAGGTAGGCGGGAACGGCGCTTCGCGCGGAGCGAAGCGCACGCATGGCCTCCTCTGCCTGGCCGTGCTCGCCGGCCCGTGCGATGACCCGGATGGCGAAGGCCGCCAGGGCTGGGTCGGAGAGCCACGGCCGCACGCCCTCGATGGCCCGCTCACCGAAGGCCGCGATCCGGTCGCGCCAGAGGATGCGACGATCAGGGCTGGCCTCGTGGGCCTCAGCGAGGAGGACGGTCAGCTGCATCGTCGGTGTCGCGCATGCTGTCAGGTTAGGTCATATGTCGGTATCTTGCAACATTACGTAGTTGCGCTGGCGAGCCGTCTCGCGTAGGCTTCGCCGATGGTGCGCAACGTTCGGCCGGACGATCCCGAGGGCCTCCGCCAGTTCAAGGCCGAGTTCTTCAAGGGTCTCGCCCATCCGCTGCGCATCCGGATCCTCGAGCTGCTCCGCGGCGGGCCCCTCAGCGTCGGCCAGCTCCTGGACGCGATCGGCGTCCCCGCCTCGTCGATCTCGCAGCAGCTCGCCGTCCTCCGCGGGCGCAACATCGTGGTCACCGAGCGCCGTGGGACGACCGTCATCTACCGAGTTCGCGACAGCGAGCTCTTCGAGCTGCTCGACGTGGCACGGCGGATCTTCAATGGCCACCTGACCGACACGATCGACATGCTGCGGCTGGTGGACGCGGAGCCGGCCGCCCTCGGAAAGCGGTAGGGGCGTTCGCGAAGCGGAGGAGACGCCCTTCAGAGACCGGGTGGACGCGTCAAGGTCAGCCCCTCCGGTGCCGGTAGAACTCGACCGGGGCCGGCGGCAGCGGGGTGGTGCCGAGGATCAGGTCGGCGGCCTTCTCGGCGACCATCATCACCGGGGCGTAGATGTTGGCGTTGGTGACGTACGGGAAGACCGAGGCGTCCACAACGCGCAAGCCGTCCATGCCGTGGACGCGCATCGTCGTCGGGTCCACGACCGACATCTCGTCCACGCCCATCCGCGCGGTGCACGACGGGTGGAGGGCGGTTTCCGCGTCCCGCGCCACCCAGTCGAGGATCTGCGCGTCGGCCTCGACTGCGGGGCCCGGTGAGGTCTCGCCGGCGTTGTACGGGTCGAAGGCGGGCTGGTTGAGGATGCGCCGCGCGACGCGGATCGCCTCCACCCACTCGCGGCGGTCCTGGGCGGTGGACAGGTAGTTGAAGCGCAGGGCCGGATGGACGCGCGGATCCGCGGATGTGATCTTCACCGACCCCCGCGCATCGGAGTACATCGGGCCGATGTGGACCTGGTAGCCGTGGCCGCCCGCGGGCGCCGAGCCGTCGTAGCGGATGGCCAGCGGCAGGAAGTGGAACATGAGGTTGGGGTAGGCGACCTCGTCGTTGCCGCGGACGAAGCCGCCACCCTCGAAGTGGTTGGTCGCCCCCGGGCCGCGTCGGAAGAAGAGCCACTGGAAGCCGATCCAGGGCCGCCGCCATTTCTGCAGCGCCGGCTGCATCGAGACCGGCTGCCTGCACTTGTACTGGATGTAGACCTCCAGGTGGTCCTGGAGGTTCTCGCCCACTCCGGGAAGGTCGTGGATGACGTCCACGCCGAGGGCCGCGAGCTCCCCGGCATGCCCGACTCCCGAGACCTGGAGGAGCTGGGGCGAGTTGATCGCCCCACCGCACAGGATGACCTCACCGCCGTGCACCACGCGTAGCGGCCCGTTCCCGCGCGAGAACTCCACGCCCACCGCCCGCCGGCCCTCGAACAGGACCCGTGTGACGAACGCGCGGGTCTCCACCTCGAGGTTCGGGCGGCGCATGACGGGATGGAGGTAGGCCCGGGCCGCGGATAGGCGGCGGCCGCGGTGGATGTTACGGTCGAAGGGAGCGAAACCCTCCTGCCGGTAGCCGTTGACGTCGTCGCTGAGGGGGTAGCCGGCCTGCTGCACGGCCTCGAAGAAGGCCTGGAACAGGGGACTGGTGGCCGGCCCCCGCTCCAGCACGAGCGGCCCGTCGTGGCCGCGGAACGCGTCGTCGGCGCTCGCGGCCAGGCAAGTTTCCATGCGCCGGAAGTAGGGCAGGCAGTGGGCGTAGTCCCACGTTTCCATCCCGGCATCCGCCCCCCAGCGCTCGTAGTCGAGGGGGTTGCCGCGCTGGAAGATCATGCCGTTGATGCTCGACGAGCCTCCCAGCAGCTTGCCCCGGGCGTGGTAGATGCGCCGGCCGCCCATGAACGGCTCGGGCTCCGACTCGTAGCGCCAGTCGTAGAACCGGCTACCGATGGGGAATGCCAGCGCGGCCGGCATGTGGATGAAGACATCCCAGGGGTAGTCCGGCCGCCCGGCCTCGAGCACGAGCACGCGGTTGGCGGGGTCGGCGCTGAGCCGGTTGGCCAGCACGCTGCCGGCCGAGCCGCCGCCGACGATGATGAAGTCGTACTGGATCGGGGTCATGCGCCCGCGATGCTATCAGTGCCGGAGTCGGCACCCGGATCGGTGCTTCGCAGGTACGCCAGGACCGCCGCGACCCGCCGGTGCAGCGCCGGCTCTTCGGCCAGGTCGAGCTTGTCGAAGATCGCTCCGACGTACTTCTCGACCGCGGAGACCGAGAGCACGAGCGCCTGGGCGATGGCCGCGTTGGTCTTCCCGCGAGCCATCTCACGGAGCACCTCAAGCTCGCGCGTCGACAGCTCGCCGAGCCTGGACCCCTCGCCCCGGGATCGACGGACGATGAGAGCCTCGACGATCCGTGGGTCGATGACCGAGCCGCCCTCCGCGGTCTCCCGCAGGGCCCGGACGACCTCTTCGACGTCCCCGATGCGCTCTTTGAGCAGGTAGGCGAGCCCGGCGGTGCCCTCCCGGAACAGCTCCATGGCGTAGGCGGGCGCGGCGTGATGGGAGAGCACGACGACGCCCACGCCGGGGTGGTCGCGACGGATCGCGTGTGCCGCCTCGATCCCCTCCATCTGATGTCCGGGCGGCATCCGGATGTCGGTGAGCACGGCGTCCGGACGGAGCCGGCTGACGGCGTCGACGAGCGCGTCGGCGGTGCCCACGGTCTCGAGCACCTCGACGCCCGCGACATACGACAGCAGCCGGGCCGCCCCCTCGCGCAGGAGATAGTCGTCGTCGGCGATGACGATCCGCAGGCTGGGGGCGGGCTCAACCACGAGGGACCTCGCCCGCCGGCAGAAGCGCACCCACGGCCGTGCCTCGCCCCACGCCGGTGTCGACCCAGAAGCGGCCCCTGACCGCCTCGACCCGATCGGCGACCCCCCGAAGGCCGGAGCCAGTTGTCGTGGTGGCGTCGAATCCCGAGCCGTCGTCCCGGACCTCGACCGAGAGCCATCCCTCGCGCTCGCCCAGCCGGATGTCCAGCCGCCGCGCCGAGGCGTGCTTGAGGGCATTCGTCACCGCCTCCGAGACGAGGAAGAAGGCGGCGCTCTCGATCTC
>JBGPMJ010000132.1:0-6813 GCA_041486935.1 Candidatus Limnocylindria bacterium
GCTTCGAGCTTCCGGTCTACCTGTACGCCCAGGCGGCGACCCGGGCCGAACGCGTCGTGCTGGCGGACATCCGCAAGCCGCAGTTCGAGGGCCTCAAGACGCAGATCGGCCACGTTGGTCGAGAGCCCGATTACGGGCCGTCGCGCGTGCACCCCACGGGCGGCGCCGTGGCCGTCGGCGCGCGGCCCTTCCTCATCGCCTACAACATCAACCTCGAATCGACAGACCACGAGCTGGCGAAGCGGATCGCCCATCGCATCCGCGAGCGCTCGGGTGGGCTGCCCAGGGTCCAGGCGCTGGGGCTCTACCTCGACGATCTCTCCTGCGCGCAGGTCTCGATGAACCTGCTCGATTTCACGGTCACCCCGATCTGGCTGGTCTGGGAGACCGTGCGCGCCCTGGCCGCCGACGAAGGCGTCGAGCTGCGCGAGTCGGAGCTCATCGGACTGGCCCCCCTGGCCTCGCTGACGGCGGTCGCCGACCACATCGACGCCCCGGACGACGTGCCCGTCGAGGAGCGCATCGAGGCCGCCGCGGGCTGGTTGAAGATCCGCGACTTCGAGCCGACGATGGCCCTGGAGCTGCGGCTCGCGGCGGCGACCGTCGCGTGACCTTGCGCGTGCTGCCGGGGGGCCGTGACCAGGGCGGCCCGGGGCTGCTCGTCCGTGGCGCCGCCGAGGTCGTCACGATGGCCGGCGGGCTGCGCCGCGGCGCGTCCCAGGACGATCCCGCGGCCATCACCGCCGACGCCTCGAGCGGCGGGCCGGCGGGACCGCGGGCGCCGGCTGTGGCGGCCTGGGGCGGGCGCATCGTCGCCGTCGGGCCGCTCGACGAGGTGACCGCCCGGCTCGCCGCGAAGGGGCTGGATGCCGAGCGCTTCGCGGTCGTCGACGCGCGCGGCGGGATGGTCACGCCCGGCCTCATCGATCCCCACACGCACCTGCTGTTCGCGGGAACGCGCGAGGGGGAGCTGCGTCTCCGGCAGCGGGGCGCAGGGTACCTGGAGATCCTCGCCGCGGGCGGCGGCATCCTCTCCACGGTGGCGCGCACACGCGCAGCCTCCGCCGAGCAGCTGCACGCCCACGGCCGCCGCTGGCTCGACGAGATGCTCGGCCATGGCGTGACCACGATCGAGGCCAAGTCCGGCTACGGCCTCGACGTCGAGACCGAGCTGCGCCTGCTCGAGGTCCTCGGCGTGCTCGGCGGCGAGGGGCCGGTGGAGATCGTGCCCACGTTCCTCGGTGCGCACGCCGTCCCCGCCGAGCACCGCGACCGGCCCGACGGGACCGAGGCCTACGTCCGGCGCGTCATCGGCGAGCAGCTGCCGGCGGTCGAGCTGCAGGGCATCGCCCGCTTCTGCGACGTCTTTTGCGAGCGCGGCGTCTTCAGCCCCGAGCAGGCGCAGCGCATCCTCGAGGCGGGCATCCGCCATGGACTCGCGCCACGGCTCCACGCCGACGAGCTCGCCCCGTCGGGCGGGGCGGAGCTGGCCGCCGAGCTCGGCGCCGTCTCCGCGGACCACCTGGCGGCGCCCTCGCGGGAGGGGATCGCGGCGCTGGTTCGCGCGGCCGGGTCGCAGCACCCGGTCGTGGCCACGCTCCTGCCCGCGACCAGCCTCTATCTCATGAAGGAGCGCGACGCGCCGGGCCGGACGCTCATCGACCGCGGCGTCCCCGTGGCGTTGGGCACGGACTTCAACCCCGGCACCTCGCCCACGCCGAACCTGCCACTCGTCCTTTCGCTCGCCTGTCTGCGCCTCAAGCTGACGCCGGCCGAGGCGCTGGCGGCGGTGACCATCAACGCCGCGCACGCGGTCGGGCTCGGGGAGACGCACGGGGCGCTGGAGCCGGGGCGCGTCGCCGATCTCGTGGTCTGGGACGCGTCCTCGCACGAGGTGCTGCCCTACTGGCTGGGCGCCGACCTCGCCCGGGTCGTCGTCAAGGGCGGCGCCGTGGTGCTGGCCCGCGGCTAGGGGCATGCCCGGGGGGCATCCGAGCACGGTGAATCGTGCGCACGTACTTCACGATGAAGCGCAATCGTGAGGCATCCCCGCACGAGTTCAACGCCTCGCATGACCACCAGGCATGCGCCGTCGTCCGCAGTGGCCGCGGTCAGGACTTGCTCTTCGACTCCAGCAGGATGAGCGTCAGCTCCTGGGGCACCGAGGAGATCGTCACGGTCAGCTTGGGCTGCGGCGCGGGCGCCTGCTGGACGCCCATCTCGTGGAGGAACTTGGCCATCTCGGCGTCGCAGGCCGACTCCTCCTCACAGACGGGGATGGGCACCACGAGGTTCGCGTCGAGTTGGGCGACCAGCTCGGCCGTCTTGGCCGCCGAGAGGTGGCCGCCGACCGGCACGATGACGACGTCGACGGGGCCGATCTCGCCGATCATGCCCTCCGTCAGCGTGTGGCCGATGTCGCCGAGATGGATGGTGTGGAGGCCGTCGAGCTCGTAGACGAAGACGACGTTGTCGCCGCGTTCGGAGCCCCGGGCGTCGTCGCGGAACGTGCGCACGCCGTTGATCAGGACGTCGTGGACCTCGTACTCGCCGGGGCGGTGGAGCTCGAAGGCGGGCTCCAGGCTGGTCGGTCGGAGGAGGCCGTCCTTCGGGGCCCCCTTCGCTCGGGCCTTGACCGGGATCGGGTGCGGGTCGGCGTGGCTGTAGGTCGTGATGTCGGCCGTGAGGCCGCGCCCGGTGGGGCCGACGATCGAGCGGTAGGCGTCCGCCGCGATGGTGCCTTCCCTGCCGCGCAGGCGGATGCAGCTGCCGCCGTACCAGGTGATCTCCATGCCGGCGATTCTGCCAGACAAAGAGGAACGGGGGACGCCTGCCCAATCGGCGTCCCCCGTTCGGAGGGAGGGAGAGGGAACAGAGATCAGATGACTCTCGGTTCCGCGACTCGAACCCTATCGGACGCGCGTGAAGGCCCAAGGCGCGAGATGGTGAAGAAACGGACATCTTGTGGGCCTCTGCCAGAATGCGCGGGCCGTGCGCCGACCGGTCCGCCTCGTTCTCCTCGCCTTTTCCGTCCTGCTGGGGGCGTGTTCGGCGACGACTCCGAGTCCCACGCCGACCTTCACCGCGGTGCCGACCCCTGCGCCGACGGAGGGGCCGACCCCCACGCCGGCTCTGCCGCCGGGTACCTCCGGCGGCACGTTGGAGCCGGCGGTCGCGGCCGCGATCGCCGAGGTGGAGGCGGCGGTGCCGCCGTTGCGCGGACTCGAGCCCCGGGCGGAGGTGCCGAATCGCATCCTCGACGCGGCGGGCCTGCACGCGGAGCTGCTGCGACTCTTCGACGAGGCGGCCACGCCCGCCGAATACGCCGCCCAGTCGCGCTTCGGGGAGCGGCTGGGCCTGCTGCCGGCGGGGAGCGACCTGCGCGCCCTCCAGCTCGCCCTGCTCGAGGAGGAGGCGCTCGGCTTCTACGACCAGGACACGCGGCAGATGACGCTCGTGCAACGGGGCGGCGCGGCCTTCGGGCCGTTGGAGCGCGCGACCCTGGCGCACGAGTACACCCATGCGCTTCAGGACCAGCACTTCCGCCTGGCCGACCTGGGGCTGGACGACCTGGCCCAGGGCGACCGCGCCCTGGCACGGCTGGCGCTCGTCGAGGGAGACGCATCTCTGCTGATGCAACAGTGGGCGGCGCAGAACCTGTCGTTCGCCGAGGCGCTGAAGGTGCTCATCCAGGCGCTTGACCCGCGTCAGCAGGCGGTGCTCGCCGGCATGCCGCCGATCCTCCAGCGCCAGCTGACGTTCCCGTATCTCGACGGCCTGACGTTCGTGACCGGGTTGCAGGCAGCTGGCGGCTGGACGGCCGTGGATGCGGCGTACTCCCGGCCACCCGATTCCACCGAACAGATCCTCCACCCCGAGAAGTACACCGTGGGGGAGGGGCCGGTGGCCGTTACGTCGCCGGACGACCTGGGCCGGCTCGGGGCCGGCTGGACGGAGACGCTGACCGACACGGAGGGCGAGCTGACCATCTCCGTCTGGTTGGAGCCGAGCGCCGGGGCCAAGGGCGCAGGGGCCGCGGCGGCGGGCTGGGGCGGCGACCGGGTGACGATGTACGAGGGGCCGGACGGGGCGTGGCTGATCGTCTGGTCGACGGCCTGGGACACGCCCGCCGACGCGGCGGAGTTCGCGGCCGCCGCGGCAGCCTCCGGGATCCCGGGTCTCCGCGTCGTCGGCGGTGGCCCCCCCGCGGCCACGGACCGTTTCGTGCTCGTCGTCCTCGCCAGCGACGCCAACCTGCTGGACCGCCTCTACCCGCCGATGCGCTAGGCCTCGAGCCCCGGCGCCACGAGCCCCGGCCCTACGACCCCTCGGCCGCCTGCTCCACGGCGTCCGCCATGTCGGGGTAGAGCCGCCGGAGGCAATCCGGGCAGAGGCCGTGGCTGAACTCGACCTCGGCGCGCTCGCGCACGTAGCGCTCCACGGGGACCCAGACGCCACCCTCGTCGCGGACCGACTTGCAGCCGGCGCAAATGGAGAGGAGGCCCTCCAGCCGGCGCACCTGGGCGAGCGTCTCCTCGAGGCCGCGGTTGAGCCTCCGGACCGCGAAAAGCCGCTCGCGGGCTCGCCACTCCGCGGCGAAGGCACGCCGGCGCAGCCGCTCCACGAGCTGCTGGCCGACGATGCTGACGAACGCGCCCATCGCCACGCCCATCACGATGTCGCGCCGCTCCTCCGTCGCCAGTGAGTCCGGCATGAACGGCGAGAGGATGAAGGCAGCCAGGACGAGGCCGGCCGCGGCGAGCCAGAGCAGGAGGAACCGTCGGTCAACGGGCAGCAGCAGGCTCACCCCGACGGGAATCACGACGAGGCTCGCCAGGGCGAAAAGATGCTCCTCGGGAAGCAGCGCGAGACTGGACAGCACGACGCCCTCGGCAGCCATGACAAGGACGAAGGCGATCGGCGCGGGGAACCGCCGGCCCGGCCCGCGAGCCGCGAACGCGACCGCCAGGCCGAGGGCGGCGGTCAGGGCGTAGAGCACCAGGATCGGCGCCGCGCGGTCGGGATGGAGGAGCACCAGTAGCGGACCGGCGATGGCCGCGACGCCGGACACCACCAGCCCCGCCACGACCAGTGAGGAACGCAGGACGGCCCGCTGCCCCACCAGGAAGCGGCGCTCCCTCCCCGGCCCATCCGCCGTGCTCGCCCGAGGAAGCATGCCTACATCGACTCGGGCGCGGAGATGCCCATCAGTTCCAGCGTGTTGGCCAGGGCCAGACGGCACGCCTGCACCAGGGCCAGACGCGCAGCAGACGTCCCGGGATCGCCCGCATCCACCACCCGACGGTCGCGGTAGAAGGCGTGGAAGGTCGTGGCCAGCTCCATCGCGTAGGCGGTGAGACCCTGCGTCTCCTCGGCCGCCGCGGCGTCCTCGACGACCTCGGGGAGGCGCAGCACCTGCGCCGCCAGCCCCAGCGCCACCGGGTCGCCGCCGAGCGCCCCGCGCACCGACGAAGCCGGTGCCAGCCCGGCCTCGGCCGCCCTACGCAGGATCGAGGCGATGCGCGCGTGGGCGTACTGCACGTAGTAGACGGGGTTCTCGGCCGACTGCTTCTTGGCCAGCTCGATGTCGAAGTCGATGCCCACGGTGTGGCCGCGGGCGGCGAAGAACCAGCGTGCGGCGTCCACGCCGATCTCGGCCAGCAGCTCGTCGAGCGTGATGAACTCGCCCGAGCGCTTCGACATGGAGATCTCCACGCCGTCGCGGATGAAGCGCACCCAGGCGATGAGCAGCATCTGCACCGCCTCGCGGTCGAAGCCCATCGCCTGCGCCGCGTTGCGCACGCGGGCGACCGTGCCGTGGTGGTCGGCGCCCCAGATGTAGATGAGGTGGTCGAAGCCGCGGCTGAACTTCTCGGTCACGTAGCCGATGTCGGCCGCGAAGTACGTGTACGCGCCGTCCGACTTGCGGATGACGCGGTCCTTGTCGTCCCCGAAGGCGGTGGAGCGAAACCAGGTCGCGCCGTCCTGCTCGTAGACGTGGCCGCTCTCCCCGAGCCGCGCGATGGCCCGCTCGACCCAGCCTTCGCGATGCAGCGAGCCCTCGGTCTTCCAGACATCGAAGTGGACGCCGAGGTGCTCGAGGCTGGCCTCGATGCCGGCTCGCACGCGCTCGGATGCCCAGGCGCCCACGATCCCGTCGCCGTCGGCGCCCGCTTCGGTCGCTCGCGCCCAGACCTCGTCGGACAGCTCGGCCGCGAGATCGGCGACGTAGGCGCCGCGATACGCCTCCTCGGGCAGCGGCTCACCCGCGCGCAGCGCCCGCACCGACGCGCCGAGTACCCGCACCTGCGCCCCGAAGTCGTTGAAGTAGTACTCGCGCGTGACCTCGTGACCGGCGGCCGAAAGTACGCGCGCGAGGAGATCCCCCACGAAGGCGCCCCGGGCGTTCCCGATGTGCAGCGGCCCGGTCGGGTTGGCCGAGACGAACTCGACGTTGATGCGCCGCGAGCGCTCGACCTGCACGCGCCCGAAAGCGGGCCCCGCGACCCGGGCACGATCGAGGGCGGCCTCCGTGAAGGCCGGCGCCAGGCGCAGGTTCAGGAAGCCGGGCGGAGCCACCTCCACCCCGGACAGCAGGTCGCCGCCGGCGGCGCGAACGGCCGGGGCCAGCACCTCGGCGATGGCGAGCGGCGGGCGGCGCAACGGCCGAGCGAGCTTCAGGGCCAGGTTCGTGGCGAAGTCGCCGTGCTCGGGGTTCGCCGGCCGCGCGACCTCGACCCCGGCCGCCTCGACTCCCTCCGGCACGGCGGGCAGAGCTCCAGAGGCGACGGCCTCCGCCCATGCGCGCTCGAC
>JBGPMJ010000133.1:0-6812 GCA_041486935.1 Candidatus Limnocylindria bacterium
CGCATGGCTTCGGTCGCGTAGTGCAGCCGGGACTTGGCGGTCCCGACGGGGATCCCCAGGGTGGATGCGGCCTGCTCGATGGAGAGGCCGAGGTAGAGGCGCAGGACGACCACCGTCCGATGCTCCAGGGACAGGCGGCGGAAACCCCGCTCCAACTGGTCGCGGATGGCGACCGCGTTGGAGGCGTCGACGACAGAGGGCTCGAGCCGGAGGACGGCCACGTTGGCCTCGAACCGCCGGCGCTGCCGGAACTCGTCGTTGATAGCGTTCATCAGGAGGCGACGAAGCCAGCCGTCGAAGCGATCGGCGTCGCGCAGGCTCGGCAGGTCGCGCCAGCAGCGCACGAGCGTCTCCTGGACAGCGTCCTCGGCCCGATCGGTGTCCCGCAGGATCAGCCGCGCGATGGCGTACAGCCGGTCGACGACACCCGACGCGAGGGCTTCGAAGGCCTCCCGGTCACCTGCGCGTGCCTGCTCCACGAGCTGTCGGTCCACGGTTCTCCCCGACGTCACCGCGACCGATGCTGGTCGCGCTTCACACCCTAACGGCGGCCGACAAGCCGAAAAGGTTCACGCGAGGCGAACGCCTGCGTCAGATACGAGGAGGCCCCGGCAGCCGATGGTCGGCCGCCGGGGCTCGGATGCCGCTGGGATCAGCTATGGGCTGGTGACGCTCGACTGATCTCGCCTAGGGTGCCGGGGTCGAGTCCACGGCTGCGGCGGGGTCGAACACGACCGTGGCCAGCATGGCCACGAAGTAATCGTGATCGACGTTCCCGTCGAGGGTGAAGTTGTAGCCTCGAGCGTCGACGACGACGACGGCGTCGTAGAGGAGCCCGCCAGGCACGATCCCGCCTTGCGCCAAAGCCCCGTCATAGTCGATGTAGCCCGTCTGGTCGCCGATGGCGATCGGCTGCCAGGCACTCGGGTCGCCGCCGTACGCCCGCATCCATGCGGCGGCCGTTTGCCCCACCACAAGTGGCTGTGACGTGCCGGTCAGGCGTGCCGAGGCGCCGCGCAGCTCGTCCAACCCGGCGTTGCCCCAATTCAGGCCCGGCCCCGGCGGCCAGGCGGCGGTGGCCGGGGTTGCCGTCCAGCTCGCCGGATACTTGATCGAATAGCCATGCAGGTTCGAGGTGAACGTCTGTGTGAGCGGCGGAACGGTTGGCCTCGGCGTCGGTGCGGCCGACTCCGTCGCCGCTGCCGTCGGACTCGGCGTCGGAGTTGCCGCAGGGCCGCCGCCGACGCCGCCACTCGAGGTGCGGCCGAGGAAGGCGACCCCCGCGCCGATGATGAGCACGGCGATCACCGCGGCTGCCGCGATCCGCCAGGCATTGCTGTTCATGGGGAAGCTCCTCCGAGCAACGCCGAAGCGCTGCTGTGATGTCACGTGGACCTCGTCGAGGGCGGCCTGGAGCGAGCGGTCCGCGATCTGTGAAGGCCCATCCTGTAGCCAGGTGCGGGCGATCTTGTCGAAGTCGCTGTTCGTGCTCATGCCATCCGCTCCCGCGAGGTGATGGTCGTTGCCCGAGCGTCCGCGTCGAGCGCGGCACGCAAGGCGTTGGTGGCGTAGTGGAGCCTCGACTTGACGGTGCCGAGCGGGACGTCGAGCGTTTCGGCGATCTCGCCCAGCGACAGGCCGAGGTAGTGGTGGAAGACGAAGACTGCCCGCTGCACCGGCGGCAGGCGCCGGAAGCCGCGGTCCAGGGTGTCGCGCACGATCACGTCCAGAGTCGTGTCTCGGGTGGCCGGTCCGTCGACCGGCAACGCCCGGACGTTCATGGTCCAGCTCCGCGCCCGCCGCGCTTCCGCGTAGCAGGCGTTGACGAGGACGCGGTGGAGCCAGGCGTCGAAGCGCTCGACCTCGCGCAGCCCCGGGAGCTGGCGCCAGGCCGTGACGAGAGTCTGCTGCACGGCGTCCTCGGCCCGGTCGACGTCGCGCAGGATCCGATGCGCGACGGCGAAGAGCCGATCCGCCGAGCCCCGGGCAAGGGAGGCGAACGCCTCCTCATCCCCTGACCGAGCCGCCAGGACGAGCGACCGATCCACTCTTGCGCTCCAACGATGCGCGCCCCGTCTGGGCGCTTCGACCACTATGAGTGCGCGCGGCTGCCGATGGTTCGATATTCCCCGCCGCAGTCGCCTAAACTGCCGGGATGACCGATCCGGAGTCCCTGCTCGCCCGGCTGGCCGCTGTCGAGGCACGGCTGGCGGCCCACGCCGATGCCGAGCGTCCGGGCCTGACGCGCGCCGACGAGGGGACCGGCGAGCGGTGGGAAGAGGGCCAGGTGTGGGCGCACCTGGCCGAGTTCCCCGCCTACTGGGTCGGCCAGATCCGGGCCATCCTCGCCGCGCGGGCCGGCGGCGAGCCGGAGCCGATCCCCTTCGGGCGCACGAGGGCCGATCCGGGCCGCGCCGCGGCGATCGAGGCCCGCCGCCGAGACGACCCGCCGGCGCTGCTGCGCCACGTCCGGGCCGGGATCGCGGCGGCGACCGCGCTCTGCCGCTCACTTTCCGCCGAGGAATGGCAGGCCAGCGGCGCCCACCCCACCCTCGGCGCCATCGCCCTGCCGGCGATCGTGGAACGCTTCGTCGTCATCCACCTCGAAGAGCACGCGGCCCAGCTCGACGAGCTGGCGCATCCCGGCCCGGAAACCGGCTAACGCCCCTCGCGCAGGACGCTGCGCAGCAGGAAGAGCACGTTGGCCGGGCGCTCGGCAAGGCGGCGCATGAAGTACGGGTACCACTCGCGGCCGTAGGGCACGTAGACGCGCACGTTCCAGCCTTCGCGCACCAGCCGCGCCTGGAGGTCGCGCCGGATCCCGTAGAGCATCTGGAACTCGAAGCGCGACGGGTCGATGCCCTCGCGGCGGGCGAAGGCCTCGGCGTCGGCGATGAGCCCATCGTCGTGGGTGGCGAGCGCCGGGTAGACACCGTCGCGCAGCAGCCGTTCCATGAGCCGGCGATAGCTCGCGTCCACCTCGCCCTTGGTCGGGAAGGCGACCTCGGCCGGCTCGTCGTAGGCGCCCTTGCAGAGGCGGACACGGGTCCGATCGACGATGAGCCGCTCGACGTCGTCACCGCTGCGCCGCAGATAGGACTGGATGACGGCGCCCACCTCGGGCGTCGCCGCCCGCAGCTCGCGCACGAGCGCCAGCGTCGCCTCGGTCTTCGGGCTGTCCTCCATGTCCACGCGCACGAAGGCCCCGACCTCGGCCGCCTTCGCCGCGATGCGTTCCACGTTCTCCCGGCAGAGCGCCGGGTCCACGTCGAGGCCCATCTGCGTCAGCTTCAGGCTGACGTTGCCGTCCAGGCCGCGCTGCGCCAGGGCGCCCAGCGTGTCGACGTAACGCGTCGCGGCTTCCCGGGCCGCCGTGGCCGAGGTCACGGACTCGCCCAGGATGTCCAGGGTCGTGTGCATGCCGGCGGCCCTCAGACGATCGCACGCGTCGAGTGCGTCGGCCAGCGTCTCGCCGGCCACGAACCGCCGGACCATCGGTCGGGTGAGCGGGACCGCCGTCGCCAGCCGTCCCAGCGAACGCCGGTGCGAGGCCCAGATGAAGGTGCCGCGCAGGAAGTGCGCCGGCAGCTGGCGAAGATCGGCCATCAGCGGCTCATCGGCGCTCGCACGGGGCTATCGTAGTCGGGTGACCATCACGCTGCCGGACCTCCCCTCGGATCTCATCGGGGTCGCCCTGCGAACGCTCCTCATCTACCTCTTCCTCGTCGTCGTCCTGCGCCTGGCCGGCAAGAAGGAGCTGGGCCAGCTGTCTGTGCTCGAGCTGGTGCTCGTCCTGGTCATCGCCAACGCGGTCCAGAACGCCATGGTCGGCTCGAACGTCACGGTCTGGGGCGGCATGGTCGCCGTGGCCACCCTCATCGTCACCGACCGCGCCCTGCGCTGGCTGCGCGACCGGAGCTCCCGTCTCGAGCGAGCCTTCGAGGGCGAGCCGACGCTGCTGGTGCGCGACGGGAAGCCGCTGGAGGAGGCGCTGCGCCGAGAGGGTATCGATGCCGAGGAGTTGGCCCGGGCGCTGCGGGAGCACGGCGTCCTGGATATCGTGGACGTGCGCCTGGCCGTCCTCGAGGTGGACGGCACCGTCAGCGTCATCACCGCCTCGGGACCGGAGTCGCGGACCGCCGACCGCCTTCGCCGGCGACGGCGACCCAACCAGCCGCGGTCGCTCTAGCCGACCGGGGCCGTCGCCGTCCGCAACCGAGCCACCGGGATGATGGCGATCGCGACGACGACCGCGGAGACCAGCCAGATCGGCCGCAGGTCGCCGCCCGTGGCACCGATGAACGCGGCCGAGGCCAGGGAGCCGATGACGCCGGAGATGTACAGCGGCGCGAGGGCGAGGTTCAGCACGCTGGAACGGATGCCGGCCGGCAGGCCGGAGGCCAGCATCGTGAAGAGCATCCCGCTGGCGGCCGCGAAACCGACCCCGAAGCCAGCGTAGACCAGCCCGAAGACGACGACGCCCGGGGCGAAGGCCGCCGCCGCCAGGCAGACCATGGCCAGTCCGACCCCGAGCCCGAAGATGCGCCGGTAGCCGAAGCGGTCGCCCAGGCCGCCGGCGATGGGCGAACCGACCGCCGACGCCAGGCCGTAGGCGCCGGCCACGAGGCCGACGATCGTGGCCAGCCCCGCGGACCCCTGCAGCTCTTCGACGTAGAGCGCCAGGTACGGCAGCAGGAAGCGCTGCCCCAGTAGCACGAAGAAGTAGGCCGTGAAGATCGCCCGGGCGAGTGGTGAGCCGACGATCGCGCGCAGCGCGCGGCCGACCAGCCGCAGGACCGGTTCTGTCGCGCGGGGCCGATCGGGTCGCTCGTGATAGGCGAGGAGCAGGAGCGCGACGATGCCCAGCGTCAGGACGGTGTCGATGAGGAAGAGCGCCTGGACGCCGTAGCGGTCGACGAGGAAGCCGCCGGCCGCGGGCCCGATGGCGAACCCGAGCGGGCCGCTCATCGCGACGAGGCTGATGGCCAGGCCGAGCCGGGACCGCGGCGTGCGGTCGGTCAGCTCGGCGAGCATGACACCGGTGTTGCCCAGCACGAGCCCCACTAGCGGCACCAGCAGGAACAGCTGCCACGGTGCGGACACGAGAGCCATGGCCAGGAAGAGGACCGACTCGACGGCCGCGCTGCGCACGATGATCGCCTTGCGGCTGTACTTGTCGGCCCAGACGCCCCAGAAGGGCACCAGGGGCAGTCCGAAGAAGAGCGCCGCCGCCGAGAGGAAGCCGACCGTCGTGGCCACTTCCGGTTCGGGCACGCCGAGGTGGCGGACGAGGAGGGGCAGGAACGTCACATAGTGTCCGAAGCCGACCGTCTCGATGAAGCCGGCCGTCGCGAAGACGAGGGCCAGCCGCCGCCAGCCGGTCCCGCCCGACACGTCGCTCAGGAGGCGACCCGGCGTCGTGCCAGCCACGGCTCGAGGATGCCGAGGTGGTCGAGCTGGTGGCCGTGCAGGGACATGAAGACCCAGCCCCAGGCATCCTCGCCCCGGATCGTCTCCAGCGGGACCGTCCGCGCGACAACGAGCATGCGCTCCCGGGAGTCGACCGCCCAGGTGCGGACCTCCTGCGGGCTGCGGTCGGCCCACTCGGCCCGCTGGCCCTCGTTGAAGCGGTCGAAATCGCCGCCGACGACCTCCTCGTCGGTCGGCCAGACGCCCGTGTCGGCCGCCCTGCCGATGTAGTCGACGGCCATGTCCTGCCACGCGGCGAGATGCGCGACGTGGTCGAGGAAACTCCAGTCGGGACCGCCGGCCTCCGACTTCGCGACCGGCTCGAGCCACGCAGCGTCGTCCAGTCCCTCCCAGGCCGACCTGAAGCGCTCCCACATGATCGCCTCGTCGGCCCAGAAATCGCGCTCGGGCTCCTTCCAACCGCGCGCCTGGCGCAGCTCCTCGATCGGGGCGCGCCGGATGTCCAGGCCGGCCAGATCGCCCATGCGCTCAGCGAGCCCGGGTGTCGGGATCGGCCGTGGCGTCCTCGAGCTGCCTGCCCAGCTCCTCGGTGCGCCGGAAGGCGGCCCAGACGGCCTCCGAGAGGACCGTGCGCAGGCGACCCGATTCCAGCTCGTGGAGCGCCGCCGCGCTCGTGCCGCCGGGCGAGGTGACCATGTTGCGCAGCTCCGCCGGGTGCATGCCGCTGGACTTCGCGAAGAGCGTGCTGCCCTCGAGCGTCTCGATGACCAGGTCGTGGGCGATGTGGCGCGGGAAGCCGAGGTGTACCGCAGCGTCGATGAGCGCCTCCATGACCAGGAAGACGTAGGTGGGTCCCGTGCCGCTGACCGCGGTGGCCATGCTCACGAACTTCTCGTCGTCCACCTGCAGTTCGGCGCCGAGCGCCCGCAGCAGCGTGCTGGCCTGCTCGCGCTGCTCGGCCGTCACCTCGGGCGTCGCATACCACACGGTCATGCCCTTTCCCAGGCGGGCCGGCGTGTTGGGCATGCTGCGCACGATCTGGCGGTGCCGCAGCACGTTGGTCAGCGCCGTCGTCGTGGCGCCGGCGAGGATGCTGATGACGAGTTGGCCGTCGCTCAGCGCGGGCGCCAGCTCCCATCCGACCCGTCGCAGCATCTGCGGCTTGATGGCCAGCACGACGACGTCCGCCCCGCTCACGGCGGCGATGTTCGTGGCGCTGGTCCGGATCCCGTAATCGCGCTCCAGGAGCGCCCGTCGGTCCGCGCGCGGGTGGCTGGCGACGATCCGGTCGGGCGTCACCTGCCCGCCGCGCAGCAACCCCGCGATCATGGCCTCGGCCATCACCCCGGAGCCGACGGTCGCGATCGTGCGATCGGTCAGCG
>JBGPMJ010000134.1:0-6748 GCA_041486935.1 Candidatus Limnocylindria bacterium
GCGGCCGCGACCTTGGCGTAGTCGATCGCCTCGCGCACGCCGTAGCAGAACCCCGTACGGCGGGCGATGACGACCTCTTCGACGCTTCCCATCTCACCGGGGAGTATCGCACGGGGTCCCGTTCGGAGCCCTCAGACGTGCGTCTCCCAGGGACCCGAGACCTCCAGCCGGCGAGCCATCTCCCGCAGCACTGCCGCCTGGTAACGCCACGCGGCCTGCGCCTCGGCGACCGAGACGGTGACGAAGCGCAACTCCGCGCCCGGTCGAGCCTGGGCGACGCGCGGCAGGTCGGCGCGGGCGACGACACCGGCGACCGGGTAGCCGCCCACGGTCGGGCCATCGGCGAGCAGGATGATCGGCCCGCCGGGCGGCAGCTGCATGGTGCCCGGTACCACGCCGCGAGAGACAAGGTCTGCCGCCTCCGGGGCCGCCGTGATGGCCGGGCCGGAGAGGCGCACGCCGACGCGGTCGCTCTCGGTCGAGACGATCCAGGACGCGTCGACGATCGCGGCCAGGGCGCCCGGCGCCAGGCCTGCGGGATCCGCCGAGGGGATCAGCCGCACCGGCGCGCCATCGAGCGGATCCGGGCCGCCGGCGGGCCAGCGGCGACCGGCCTCCCCCGCCGTCGGGCCTCGCACCGCGAGGAGCTGGTCTCCGGCCCGCAGGGCCCGGCCATCGATCCCCCCGAAGCCACCCAGCAGGCACGTGGAGGCCGAGTCAAGGACCGACGCCACAGCGATCCCGCCGGGCAGGGCGAGGTAGGCGCGCAGCCCCGATCGCGCGCCATCGAAGCGGAGGTGCGTACCCGCGTTCACGCGGTGCGAGGAGCCCGGAGCGAGCCGCCGACCCTCCTCCGGGACCTCGCCTCCCAGGTCGGCCCCGGCGATGGCGATCACGCCGGTCTGGCGCACGGCCAGCACCGGCCCGGCAAGGGTAATCTCGAGCGCCGGCGCATCGGGCGGGTTATCCAGCAACAGGTTCGCCACCGCCAGCGACCAGGTATCGCAGGCCCCCGAGACCGGCACGCCCAGATCGAGGTGGCCGGGTCGGCCGCCGTCCTGCACGGTCGAGAGCGCACCCGGATCGACGACCTCGAACATCATTCAGCCGCCCACCGGCACGAAGCGCACGTGCGCGCCGGGCCGCAGCAGCGCCGGCGGGTCACGCCGGGCGTCCCAGAGCACCGCCTCGGTCCGCCCGATGAGGTTCCAGCCGCCCGGCATCACCACCGGGTAGACGCCGGTCTGCAGGCCGGCGATGCCGACCGAGCCGGCCGGCACGCGCGTCCGCGGCGTCGCCCTCCGTGGCGTCACGATCTCCGCCGGAACGGACGCCAGATAGGAGAAGCCCGGCGCGAAGCCGAGGTGGAAGACGCGGTAGACGGCGCCGGAATGGATCGCGATCACCAGCGCCGGGGTCGACCCATGCAGCGCGGCGACCTCCTCGAGGTCGGGGCCGTCCGCGCCGCCATAGCGGACGGGGATCTCGATGAACGACCCCTCCTCGTGTTCCTCCTCCTCGACGGGGGTGCCGGCGCCGGCAAGGACGCCGGCCAGTCGGTCGGCCGCTGCCGCGACGTCGACCTCCAGGGGGTCATAGGGGACGAGGACGCTGTCATAGGCCGGCACCGGGCGGCCCCACGGGCCGGCCGCGTCGGAGCGTATGGCCGCAGCCATCGCGTGCGCCAGCCGGTTGGCGCCGATGTCGATGCCGCCGCCCAGCTCGACGAGGAGCGCCGCATCCCCGAAGGGCACGATCCGTGGCCCGGGCCGGCTCAACGTGTGTTCCCTCCGCCCGGCACCTCGTGGCCGGCCGCCACGAGCGCCTCGCGCACCGCGCGGGCGATCTCCGGCGCCCCCGGCGTGTCACCGTGGACGCACAGCGTCGCGAAGCGGCCCGATGCCGCGAGCGCCAGCGCCTGCGCGGCGGCCGCGGCCGGGTCCGCGATCAGGGCACCGGCCAGGCGCCGCGAGCGGAGGGCGCCGTCCGGTTCGTAGGCCCGGTCGGCGAAACCCTCAGCCATCGTGGCGAGGCCCGCCGCTTCGGCCGCGGCGAGCAGAGCTGAACCAGGCGGCCCGACGACGATGAGCGCCGGAGAGCAACGGCGCACGGCCCTCGCGATCGTCTCCGCGAGGCCGGGGTCGCGGGCGGCCGCGTTGTAGAGCGCCCCGTGCACCTTCACGTGGCGCAGCTCCGCTCCGGCGGCCCGGGCCATGCCGGCCAGGGCCGACACCTGATAGACGATCGAGGCCTCCAGCTCCTCGGCGCTCATGGCCAGGTCGCGCCGCCCGAAGCCCTCGCGGTCGGGATATCCCGGATGGGCCCCGATGGCCGCGCCGGCCGCGACGGCGAGGCCGACCGTGCGCTCGATCGTCAACGGGTCGCCGGCGTGGACGCCGCAGGCGACGTTCACGGCGCTGACGAGCGAAATGAGGACGTCATCCTGGCCCATCTGCCAGGGGCCGTAGCTCTCGCCTGCGTCGCAGTTCAGCTCGATGCGCACGTCACGGCTTCGCGTTCCGGAAGGACTGTGTCATGGGCGCCTCGTCGAGGCGGAAGAGGTAGCAGGCGATCTCGTGATCGCCGGTCTTCCAGCCTTCGGCGCCCGGGTAGAACCATCCCATGTTGAGCGACTGTGCGTCCTCGAAGGCCGATCCCGTGTACTCGGCGAAGGCCGTCGGGCAGGCGCCTTCGAGAATCCAAACATCCTGTTCGTTCGTCCCTACGTACGCCTGGAACGACTCCACCGACGGATAGGGGGCGTCGGCGGGGGACGGATAGTCGCCCACGAAGACGACCTCACCGGTGTGCGATTCGGTGCAGGGGTGATGTTGGACGGCGGTGACGTCCTGCGTCTCGGCCGGCGGGCGGTCGAAACAGTCGCCGACCTTGAGGTCGCTGGCGTTCCCGCTCGTGTAGTTGCGCACCAGGAACGCCCCGACGGCGATGACCGCGATGATGATGATCCGACCGATCAGCGACGACACGAAGGAACGCGCGAAGCCGCCGCGGGAACTGGCTGGTGGCGCCGTCGGGCCCGTCGCGGGGGCCATGCTCGACAGCTGATTCGGGATCGGTTCGCTCATCGGTCTTCCCTCCTGCCTTCACCAGCGGAACGTGTGACCGAGCATGACGTTACCGAACCCGTCAACCGTACCGACCGCGCTGGTCGGGGTCGATGAGCGCGGCGATGCGGCGCATGATCTCGTCCGATGCGGCCGTGGTCGCGTCACGCCGCTGCAGGGCGGGATCCGGCGTGACGGTGAACGGCTCCCCGACGCGGATGACGAGGCGCGTCCTGAACGAGGGCAGCCGCGCGTGGCGACCCAGGAAACGTTGACCGCCGGACACCCCTACGGGCAGCACGGCCGCGCCACTGCGGAGGGCCAGCAGCGCGGCGCCGGGGTGGGCCTCGCCGATGCGCCCATCCGGGCTGCGCGTGCCCTCGGGAAAGACACCCAGCACGCCGCCGCCACGCAGGACGGCCAGGCCCGCCCGGTACGCCTCCACGTCGGAGCCGCCGGCGCGCACGAAGATCGCCCCGTAGCGGCGCAGCAGCGGCAGGAAGAACGACACGAAGAGCTGCTCCTTGGCCATGAACTGGATGGGCCGGCCCAGCGCCGGCTGGAGCCACGCAGCGACGAGCGGCGAGTCGGCGTTCGTGGTGTGGTTGGCCACGAGCAGCACGGGGCCGCTGCGCGGGGCGTTCTCGAGGCCCTCGACGCGGATCCGGGCCACGGCCCGGAACAGGAAACGGAACACGGCCGCGTGGACTCGCATGAACGGAGTCGTGCGCGTGGGCACCACGATCGGCTCGGGAGGGCGCGGCGGTGCCGCGCCGCCGCTCACGCCTGCGCCTCGCGCGCCCGGATGGCCCCCACCATGGCCGCGATGGTCTCCTCCAGTCGCCGACCGTCACTGTGGATGACGACCGCGTCAGGTGGCACGCGTAGCGGCGCCGTGGCCCTCGTGGCGTCGATCTCGTCACGCTGCCGGAGGTCGGCCAGGACGGCCGTCGAGGCCGGCGAATCCGCCGCCACCCCGCGCTCCGCGGCACGCCGGCGGGCCCGCTCCTCGACCGAGACCTCGAGCCACAGCTTGAGGTCCGCGTCGGGCAGCACGACGGTGCCGATGTCACGCCCGGCCATGATGATGCGGCCCGCCGTGGCGATCTCGCGCTGGCGCGGCAGCAGCGCGGCGCGGACCTCCGGCTGGCGCGCGACGACGCTGACGTGCCGGTCCACGCGCCCCGCGTGCACCCCGTCGGTGACGTCCCTGCGCCCGACGCGCACGCGCGTGAGGCGGCCGTCGGCGTCCGCGACGAGGGTCAGCTCGGCCACGAGCCCCGCCAGCGCCGCGCCGTCCTCGAGCGCCACGCCACGCTCCAGGGCCAGCCACGTCAGCGCCCGGTAGAGGAGCCCGGTGTCGCAGAAGCGGTAGCCGAGCTCTGTCGCGGCCGCCGCGCCCACGGTGCTCTTGCCGCTCGAGCCCGGGCCGTCGAGGCTGACCACGAGCCCACGCCGGGCCGGGGCCGCCTCCCCTGCTGGAGTGGGGGCCGAACCCTGGCGCCCGAGATCGCCCAGCCGGTCGCGCTCCCGGGCGCTGAGCTCGCGCACTTCCCCTACGTGCAGGCCGTCGATGCGCAGCGTCCCGATGCGCACGCGGACCAGCCGCGAGACCGGAGCGCCGACGGCCACGAACATCCGCCGCAGCTGGCGCCGCCAGCCCTGCGCGATCGTGGCGCGATACCAGCGCAGGCCCTCTGGGCCGGGCTCGATCGCGGCGGCCATCTTCGCCAGCTCCGGCCCGGTCGCCGGCCGCAGCCCGCGCAGCGTGGCCAGGCCCTCGTCGAGCGGGACGCCCTCGCGGAGTGGCCGGGCCTGCTCCGGCGTGAGGGGTCGGGCGAGGCCGACGGCGTACTCGCGCTCGACGCCATACCGCGGGTGCTGGAGTCGCTGCGCCCAGTCGCCGTCGTTGGTCAGCAGCAGCAGCCCCTCCGAGTCACGGTCGAGGCGGCCCACCGGGTAGAGACGGCCGGCGCGGCGCCGGAACTCGGCGGGCACCAGCTCCAGCACGGTCCGCTCCGCGTGCCGGTCGGCGACCGTCGAGGTGACGCCGGCCGGCTTGTCGAGGACGAGGTAGACGTGCCGGCTGGCGGCGTCGATGGACCGCCCACCGACGGCGATCCGCTGCACGGCCGGGTCCACGCGCTGTCCGACCGTGGCCGGCACGCCGTCCACGGTCACGCGGCCGGCCGCAACGAGCGCTTCCGCGGCCCGGCGCGAGGCGACCCCGGCGTCGGCGAGCACCTTCTGGATGCGCGCCTCAGGCATCGTCGGGACTGGCCGACGCCGAAGCACCGTCCACCAGGCGTGCCGCCCTCTCGGCATCGAGCGCGGGCAGGTCGTCGAGCGTCGTGAGCCCGAAGCGCTCGAGGAACTCGAAGCTCGTGCCGAAGAGGATCGGCCGGCCCGGCGTATCGGCGCGACCCTGTTCGGCGATGAGGCGGCGATGCAACAGGCTGCGCACGACGTAGTCGGAGTCCACGCCGCGGATGCGCTCGATGACGCCGCGCGTGACCGGCTGGCGGTACGCCACGATGGCCAGCGTCTCGAGTGCCGCCGGAGACATCTTCACCCCTTCCGCGCCCACGTAGCGGGCGATGAGCGAGCCCGCCTCGGGGGCGGTCGCGAGCTCCACGCGGTCACCGGCCGCGAGGAGGCGGACGCCCCGTCCGCGGAGCGCCACCTCGAGGTCGCCCAGGCGCGCGTCCACGGTCTCGAAGTCGACGCCGGCCAGCGCCGCGATCTCGCGCCGGGTGAGCGGCCGCTCGGCGACGAAGAGCAGCGCCTCGAGCTGAGCCACGGTCAGCTCGGCGGCCCCGGGGCCCGGCGTGGCGCCCGCAAGGCGGTCGAGGACCGCGTCGTCGTCGGGCTCGTCCATCGGCTCAGGCGAAGTCGGCGAGGGTTTCGTCGATCGGCACGTCGGCGGCGACCCCCGCGGCGACCCCGGCGGCGACGCGCTCCGCGGTCGTCGTCGCCCGGCAGCGGATGGGGCCCCAGGGCGCGTCCTGCTCGACCACCAGCTCGCGACGCTTGACCAGCTCGAGCATGGCCAGGAACGTGACCACTACGAGCACCCGGTCGCGAATCCCGGCCACGAGCTCCTGGAGCACGACGAGCGGGGCTCCGCGCAGGGCGGCGCGGATGGCTTCCGCGCATTCGGCGAGGGTGATCGTGCGGGCCACCAGCTCCGGCGGCGGCGCCGGCGGCGGGGCGAGCTGCGCGGTCCGGACCAGTGCTGCGGCGAGCAGCGCCGGATCGAGCGGCGCCTCGTCGGCCGGCCGAGCGCCGGCCAGCCCAGCGGCGGACGCCGCGGCCCGCTCGCGATGGAAGAGCGCGAGCCCGGACTCGAGGCGTGCGCGGAGCGCGAGCCCCGCGTCACGGTAGACCCGGTAGAGGACCAGCCGGCGGCGCAGCTCCTCCTCGGGGTCGGGCCCTTCCTCGGCGGCCGCCTCGGCCGGTGCGGGCGAGCGCGGCAGCAGGGCCCGGGACTTGATGAGGATGAGCTGCGAGGCCACGCCGACGAACGTGCTCAGGTGCGGCAGCCGGTCGCCGGGCAGGAGGGCCAGCGCCTCGAGGTAGGCCGCGGCGAGGTCGCCGAGGCGCACGGTGAGCACGTCGAGCTGGCGCTGCTCGATGAGCGAGAGGAGCAGGGCCAGCGGTCCCTCGAACGCCTCGAGGCGAAC
>JBGPMJ010000135.1:0-6717 GCA_041486935.1 Candidatus Limnocylindria bacterium
GGGCGAGTTCGATGGTGATGGGGATGGCGCCCATGCTGGCGTAGGCAACGATGCGGTTCAGGGCGCCCTCGAGCTCCCGGATGTTGCTGACGACCTTGCGGGCGATGAATTCCAGGACGTCCTGGCCGATGGGAACACCGTTCTCCTCGGCCTTGGCGCGCAGGATGGCGATGCGCGTCTCGAGGTCGGGCGCGGTCAGATCGGCGATGAGACCCCACTCGAAGCGGCTGCGCAGCCGCTCCTCGAGCGTGAGGATCGCCTTCGGCGGGCGGTCCGAGGAGAGCACGATCTGCTTGCCGTCCTCATGGATGGCGTTGAAGGTATGGAAGAACTCCTCCTGCGTCCGCTCCTTGTCGGCGATGAACTGGATGTCGTCGATGAGGAGGAGGTCGATCTTCCGGTAGCGGGCGCGGAAGTCGTCGATGCGGCCCTGCTGGATGCTGGTGATGAACTCGTTGGTGAACTTCTCGCTCGTGGCATAGACGACGCGCTTGCGCGGGAAGCGGGCCAGCACCTGGTTGCCGATGGCATGCATCAGGTGGGTCTTGCCGAGGCCGACGCCGCCGTAGAGGAAGAGCGGGTTGTAGGCGTGTCCCGGCCGTTCCGCGACCGAGAGGCTGGCGGCGTGGGCGAGCCGGTTGGCCGAGCCGACGATGAAGGTGGCGAACGTGTAGCGTGGGCTGAGGCTGGCCGCGGGTCCCTCGCCGCCGACGCGTGTCGGCTCCAGGCGGACCGGTTGTGACGGGGCGGTCTCGGCGGCCGCCGCGGGCGCCTCCTGGACCTCGAACTCGAGCTGGACGCTATAGCCGACCACGCGCGCGAGTGTCTGGCTGATCAGCGAGCGGTAGCGCGTCTCGAGCCAGTCCTTGGCGAAGCCGTTGGGCACCGCGATCCGAAAGCGGCTCTCGTCCACGGCGACCAGCGCGGTGTCCTTTAGCCACGTCTCGAAGTTCGCCTGGGAGAGGGCTACCTGGAGCTCGCCCAGCGCGGCGCGCCAGACCTGCTTCGCGTCCATCGATGGCACGACCCTGATATCTGGTGTTGTCAGGACATCACGTTCGGCCGTCCCGAAACCGCTCGGCGGTACCCAGGAGAGGCCTGTATCGGCCAGTCGCCGATCGGGCCGTCGCGCTGCTCATCGCAGGCCCTGCCGGGGCTCCCAGTGGCTTGTGCCACCGGCGTCCCGGCGCTGGAGGCCCGGGAAGCGTAGCACCGGGTACGGGGCCCCGCAACGGGATTCCGTCATACTCCCTGGGAGTATCGGCCCCCGGCCGTCGGATGGTCCGGGACGGCGGATGATGGCACGTCTCCAGATGGCCTGCACGGGCTCCGTGCAGGCCGCCACGGGCTTCGCCCCGGGGCTGCGATCCAGCCCACCGGATCGCCTCCGGCTCGGCGCCGGCGGCTGTGCACGAGTACACGCGTTTGACGGACCCTCCGGGGCATTCCTATAATCGCGCGGTCATCCGACGCGCCAGGCGCCCATCTGCGGAGCGTGAGGGCGCGTCGAACTGCCTCTATGGAGCAGGTGGTCCTCCGCCGGACCGCCGACGCTCCGGACCCACGGCCAAGGAGCCCACTCCCGCGCGATGAAGCAGACGTACCAGCCCAAGAAGCGCCACCGCGCCAAGGAGCATGGCTTCCGGGCCCGCATGAAGACGAAGGGCGGTCGCCGTGTCCTCGCCGCCCGGCGCGCCCGGGGGCGTCACCAGCTCAGCGCCTGACGGAAGGAAGGGCGACGGGACCCCGGGCGTGACGAAGACGCCCCTGATGCTGCGGGCAGCGAAGGACTTCGCGGCCCTCCAGCAGTCGAACCGGTCCCGCTCCGACCGGCTGCTCGTGGCGCGTTTCGCCTCGAACGGCCTGGATCGGACGCGGTTCGGGATCTCGACGGGGCGGCGAGTCGGTGGGGCGGTCGTGCGGAACCGGATCCGGCGTCGGGTCCGGGAGGGCCTCCGGGCCCTCGCGCCGCGGTTCACCCCCGGCTGGGACGTCCTCCTCGTCGCCAGGCCGGCCAGCTCGACCGCGAGCCAGGCGGAGCTCGCACAGGCACTCGAACGGCTCCTCCACAAGGGGGGAGCGCTCCAGGGAGAAGGGATCCCCAGGTGAGGAAGCTGGGCATCGGGCTCATCCGGCTCTACCGGATCGCTTTTGTCTGGCTGCCGCCCTCGTGTCGCTTCGAACCGACCTGCTCCCGCTACACGGAACAGGCCATCGAGCGCTACGGGCTACTGAAGGGGAGCTGGATGGGCATGAAGCGCGTCGCCCGCTGCCATCCCTGGAACCCCGGTGGCTACGACCCGGTCCGCTGACGCGGCCCGACGAGGAAGGGACGAGACGAACAACGTGAAGGCAGACCGGCGCATCAAGCTCGGCCTCGTGGCGGGCCTCGCGCTGCTGCTCGGCCTCCTCATGGGGGCCCCCGTCTTCGCGGAGAGTCCCAGCCCGTCCGCCTCGGCACCCGCCGTGACCCCGGGGCCCTCGACCTCCTCGCCACCCTGCCCCAACCCGACACCGACGGCAACGCCGACGCCCGACCCAGCCGTCTCGCCCACGCCCACCCCGGCGGGTCAGACCCCGGTGCCGACCCGCCACCCGAATCTCTGCGGGGCGGTGGCCGGGAGCGACATCGGCAGCACCCTCGCCTGGCTCTTCACGCCGATCTTCCAGGCGATCTTCCTCGGCCTGGTCATCGCCTACAAGCTCGTCGGCGACATCGGCTTCGCGATCATCGCGGTCACCATCCTCATCCGATTCCTGCTCGTGCCGATGTTTCGCCGGCAGATCGTCTCTCAGCGTCGGACGCAGGCGCTGCAGCCCGAGCTGAAGGCCCTTCAGGCCAGGTTCAAGGGCGACAAGCAGAAGCTCCAGCAGGAGCAGATGCGCTTCTACAAGGAGCGCGGCGTGAACCCGCTGGCGGGCTGCCTGCCCAGCATCGTGCAGATGTTCCTGCTGCTGCCCATGTACTCGGTCTTCTCCAGCGGCCTCTCGGCCCCGGACATCAGCTCGATGCTGAACGTCTTCGGGTTCCACCTCGATGTGGCCTGCCAGAGCGCGGCGGCCACCGGCTTCGCGCCCTGCATCGACCCGCACATCTGGTGGCTGGGCGGGCTGGACTCGAGCGTGAAGGAGATCTTCGTCGAGCTTCCCAAGAGCCTGCCGGTCATCGGCGGCTTTGGGCTGAGCGCACTGGCCCTCGTTTCGGCCGCGCTGCAGCTGATGCAGACGCGGATGATGGCGCCCAGCACCAGCGACCCGCAGACGAAGGCCCAGAACCGAGCCTTCCTGATCCTGCCCCTCTTCTCCATCATCTACGGCGCATTCCTGCCGTCCGGCCTCTTCATCTACTGGATCACCACCACGGTCTTCTCGATCGTGCAGCAATACCTGATCGCCGGGTGGGGCTCGCTCTTCCCGCTCTTCGGGTGGACACCGCGCTTCGCCGTCGACCATCAGCCTCGCTTCGCCATCGCCCCGGTGGTGTCGTCGAACACGCTGAAGGGCGGCGCGGCGGCCGTCGACCGTCGGACCCCGACGGATCGTGCGGCCGGCACGGTGCGACCATCTCGAGAGCGCGGGCGGACCAGCCGGCGGGGGAGACGACGATGAGCGATTACCAGGAGTTCACGGGCAAGTCGGTCGAAGAGGCCATCAAGCGGGCCATCGAGGCCTTCGGCGTCGGCGGCCTCAACGACATCGACTTCGAGATCCTCACGCACGGCACCCGCGGCGTCCTGGGCATGGGTGCCGAGCCGGCCCGTATCGTAGCCGCACCCCGCGCGGCTCTCGGCGGCGCGGCACCACGCCGCGAGGCGGCCGCCTCCGTGCCGCTGCCCCCCGCGCCGCCGCGCGAGGATCGCGGCCCGCGCGACCGGGACCGCGACCGCGGTCGGGATCGCGGCCCGCGCGACCGAGACCGCGGACCCCGCGGCGAGGCGCCGGTCGCTCCCAGCCCGGCGCCGGACCGCTCGGCCGAATCGGTTCCGGACGCCTTCTTCCCCGAGACGGCACCCACGGCGCCGGCCATCGCGCGGCCCCCGCAAGACCGCGGACCCCGTGAGGATCGAGGCGCGCGAGAACGTGACCGGGGCCGCCGTCATGGCGCGCCGCCAGAGCGCGGCGGCCTCACCGAGCGCGACCAGGAGCAGCTCTCCGCGGCCCGCTCGTCGTTCGCCGTCGAGCGCGAGGAGATCCAGGCCGCCGAGGCCTCCCCGGAGGCGCTTGCCGTCGGCAAGGAGATCCTCGAGCAGCTCATGGGGCTCCTCGGCTACGAGGTGACGGTAAGCATCGAGCAGGGCGAGACATCCAAGCTCAGCGTCATGGGGGCCGAATCGGAAAAGGAGGCGCTGGGCGCCCTCATCGGCCGCAAGGGGGAGCGGCTCTCCGCGCTGCAGCACCTCGTGAACCTCATGCTCTCCAAGCGGATGGGCGCCTGGACGCGCGTCCTCGTCGACGTCGAGGACTACCGCGGTCGCCGCGAGCAGCAGCTGCGCGAGATCGCCCAGCGCGCTGCCGAGCGGGTCATCGAGACGGGCAAGATGCTCCAGCTCGAGCCGATGACCCCCCTCGAGCGGCGCTGGATCCACATCGCCCTGCGGGACTACCCGGGGGTTGCGACCCAGTCAGTCGGTGAGGAGCCGAACCGGCGCGTCGTGGTCCTGCGCCGGGAGGCGTAGCGCCGGGCGTCTCGGCGCGTCATCACACCTGCCGGCGCAGGCCCCCGGCGCGTCCGGCAGCCCTGCTAGGATGCGACCCTCGTGACCACGGGCACCGCGACCCTCGAGACGCTGCCCGTCGCCCGCAGCGCGGGCTGGCGGCGCGCCGCGCTGGGCTTCATCGTCGCCGTGGCGGCCCTCGCCGTGCTCGCCCTGGCCTTCGTCCTCGGGCTCGGCCTCGTCTACGACGGGAAGGCGATGCCGGGCGTGAGTGCCGCCGGCGTGCCCCTGGCGGGCCTCGACCGCGATTCGGCCAAGGCGAAGCTGCGGGAGGCGCTCCCCTCGCTCGCCGCCGGCCGGCTGACGCTGACCCTCGACGGCGAGACACGGACCATCGGCTACGGCGGCCTGGGTCGCGATTACGAGCTCGACGCGATGCTCGACGCGGCCTTCTCCGTGGGGCGCGCCGGTACTCCGCTGGAGAACGCGCTCGACCAGGTGCGCTCGCTCGTGCGCGGCACCTCCGTCGGGGCGGTCGCCTCGTTCGACCGGGAGGCGGCTCGCGGCCATCTCGTCGCGCTCGCCGCCACGCTCGTGCGGGCGCCGGTCGACGCGAGCGCCGTGCTGCCCGCGGGGAGCGTCTTCTTCGCCGCGACCCCCGGCGCCGACGGCCGGCGCGTCGACGTGGACGCGGCGCTCGCCGCCGTGGATGCCGCATTGGACGGCCCCGACCCGGCGGACGCGTCGGTGGCGTTCTCGCCCGTCGTCGTGGAGCCGGCGGTCACGACCGCCGAGGCTGAGGCGGCCGCCCTGCGTGCCAGCGCCCTCGCCGCCACCGACCTGACGCTCTTCTCGGGCAGCGACGAGTTCATCGTCAGCAACGAGACGCTACGCACGTGGATCGGCTTCAGCACGGCCGCCGACGGCGCGTACGCCCCGACCTTCGACGCCGCCATGGTGGAGGCGACCGTGGCCGTGGTGGCAAGGCGCATCGAGGGCGTGTCGGTGAACGCGCGCTACCGGATGCGCGGCCACCGGATCGACGGCATCGTGCCCTCGACGGACGACCGGAAGGTGGACGCCGCCGCCTCGACGGCGCGCGTGACGGCGGCCCTGGCGGCCCTCGCGCCCGGCGGCGAAGCGCCGCGCGTCGAGCTGGCCGTGACCACGACGCCGACGGCCTTCTCCACCGCCGACGCCGAGGCCTGGGCGCCCCAGCTGCAGCCCACGCCCAGCGGCAGGTGGACGACGCACTTCCCGGTGGGCGAGAAGAACTTCTGGGGCAAGAACATCGCCATCCCTACCTCGATCATCGACGGCTACGTCGTGGCGCCGGGCGAGTGGTTCGACTTCTGGACCGTGGTTGGCGAGCTCAGCACCGAGAAGGGCTACGGGCCGGGCGGCGCGATCATCAACGGACGCACGGAGCCCACGGGCGCTCTCGCCGGCGGCATCTGCAGCACTTCGACCACGCTCTTCAACGCGGCGCTTCGCTACGGCCTGGAGATGGGCGCACGGCGCAACCACTATTACTACATCACGCGCTATCCGCTGGGACTCGATGCCACCGTCTTCAAGAGCGAGGGCGGTTCCAACCAGACGATGAGCTTCCGCAACGACACGCCCAACCCGATCCTCATCCACGGCATCAACGCCTACGGCATCGTCACCTTCGAGCTGTGGAGCGTGGACGTCGGCCGGAAGGTCTCCTTCTCCACGCCGATCGTCAAGAACGTCCGTCCGGCGCGGGACACGATCGAGTACACGGAGACCCTGCCGGCCGGCGCCACCAAGCGCATCGAGAGCCCCGCCGACGGCAAGGACGTCTGGGTCACGCGCACCGTCCGCGACGCTGAGGGCAACATCGTCCACCAGGAGACCTACTACTCCCACTCCGCCCGGGTGGACGGCGTCACCCTGATCGGCCAGGAGCCCACGCCACCGGAGGCTGCGACCCCCTAGCGTGGCCCTGCGCCGGGTGACCATCGGCGGCCGCGTTCGGGCCGGACGGCCGTCGCCGGACGCGGCTTCCCGGGATCAGGATTCGCGGCGGAGGTGCACC